>JADYYC010000384.1 GCA_020853835.1 Anaerolineales bacterium | reverse complement strand
CTGGATCGAGAGCGGTCGGTCTATGAAGTCTGGACGAAAGATAATTTGCTCTTCTGGGAAAAACGACCGGATATGCTTGGTACTTTTTGTGATGTAAGAAGAGCGGTAATCGATTCAAAGAAAACGGGGGATGTTCCGTTATTTCGCCTTTGGGGCTGGGAAATGATGGTGATCGTGCGAGAGGACGTGAAACAAGCCATAGAGAAAGCTGGTATTACAGGTTGCGAGTTTCGGGAAATCGAGGTTATATAATACTGGGGTGTTCCAGTAAATAGGATAGGTCGCCGGGCCATTCAACAATCTCTAACCCCTCCACGCCCGGCAACCTATCCAGCAAGGCGGTGGTGAGCTAAACTTATGAAGATGCGAGCCACAAGCACGCGGCGACCGCGCTCTCCAATGGGAACACTTACGGATATGACGCGAACGACAACATGACTTCGCGGGTAATCTCGGGGCAGAACTACACCCTGGGCTACGATGCCGAGAACCGCCTGGTCTCGGTGAGCGGGGCGTTGGGCGCGAGCTTTGTCTATAACGCGGAGGGTCGGCGGGTGAAGTCGATGGTTGCGGGGGTGACGACCGCCTTTATCGGGGACTATTACGAGTGGCGCGGCTCGGCGGCGGCTTCGGTGAAGTATTATTACGCCGGGGGCATGCGGGTTGCGATGCGCACGGGGGGCGGGGCGCCGAAGTACCTGCTGGGCGACTATTTGGGGAGCATGAGCGCGCTGGTCAATGGAGACGGGACGGGCGGGCAGGCGCAGGGGTACATGCCCTGGGGCGAGACACGCTACGGCGGGGTGGGGACGGAGTACCAGTTCACGGGGCAGTACCGGCTGGCGGCGCTGGGGCTGGACTACTATGGGGCGAGATGGTATGACAGCTCGCTGGGGCGGTTTGCGCAGGCGGACAGCATAGTGCCCGATTCTCAAAACTCGCTGGACTACGACCGTTATTCATATGTTCGAAACAACCCGATTCGGCTTGTTGATCCTTCAGGTCATAAGGCGTGTGACAATGAAGGGGATAGTGATTGTAATGGTGGATATGGGGGCTATTACTATGGCATGTCATTTGTAGACCGAATAAAGTCTGGCTTTCATGTTGAGTTTATTGGTGAATGGACAGAGCGAAACAAAGACCTTGTATATTTGGCCCTTTATTTCGCGGGTAGCGCTCTGGCAGCAAAGACCACTGCAGTTGACATGTTTAGTCAGGCCTTTAATGCAATATTCAATGCAACCAGCCAGGCGCCGTTTAAGTTTCAGTGGAATTCTAATTGTGCGCTTTGTATGGGAGCGAACGCATACACTCATGGTTCAAATTGGATCGAGTTTAGCAATCTGTCAACTAATTCTCAAAATGCAATAAACAATATCATTCATGAATTAGGCCATGCTTTCGATTGGGCGGTATATAGGGCGGTTGGAAAGGATTTGATGCCCAGGAATAGAATCGGAGAAATCCAACAATTTTGGAGACCAGCTGGAGATAATCCAAGCCCAAGGAACGACGTGAACCAATATGGCTTTGCAGGTGAACGTCGAAACTCACTTTGGCATCAGAATCCATACGGAAGTGCGCACGAAGAATTTGCGGATACATTTCTTGGATGGGTATTCGATAGATGGGAAAGAAATGCAGGCGGGTATTCCGGCACTGCGATTGGGCGGATAGATTTCATGAACAAGTACATGGGGGTGTGGGTAAATACCGCGGCTATGCGTTAATCAATCTGGAGGGTAACAATGAGTACTCGTCAGGTCTTGTTGCGAAAACGATGGCTGGGTGTAATCTTTTTGATATTTACTGGAGCTTGCAGTCCGGCTGCGCCTCTGCAAATCGCCACTCCGACCGCGCCGCAAAACACACCGACATTACAACCCAGCAACACGCGCACGGCTACGATAACCCCTTCGCTGACGCCGAACCTTTCGCCCACACCGACATCGACACACACGCCGACTTCGACGTGGACGCTCACGCCCAGTTGGACGCCGCGAGATACACTGGAGCCGACCCAGGCATTGGAGGTGGCCGAAAGGCTTCTCGAAACCAACAACGGCTGTCTGCTCCCATGCTGGTGGGGCTTTATTCCAGGCAAGACAGAGTGGCGCGAGGCGCAGCAGTTTCTGGAGACATTTGCATCCGTATCCGTGCGCGAAAAGGAAGGGGAGATCGTTGGCGCCGAAGTGAATTTGTGGATATCGAAAAGGCTGGCAGGAGCTTATTTACCTCAATTCTATCGTTTAGAAGACGGCGTTATTCAATCAATGGAGGTGTATCCAGGTTTTAGCCCATTATTTCAGTTTCGCTCTTTTATTAATCAATATGGAAAACCGGCAGAGGTCTGGATAGACACTTATCAGAACGAGGGCCCATATGGAGTACCATTTGGAGTGTATCTATACTATCCTGAAATTGGGATTCTGGCATTCTATGCAGCAGATGCAAAAGTATCGGGCGATCTAGTTCGAGGGTGCTTAAGAGTCTCAAAAAGCTATCCCAAGTTTGGTCTTTGGGATCCCCAAATAGAGATGAGCTTCGAAGAATCCGCCAAATTATTCCGCTTTGACTTTCTCGATAAGATTGCATACCCAATAGAACAGGCGGGTGATATGGATGTGGATACTTTCTACCGGACTGCGCTGAGTTCAGAAGTATGCATCCAAACGCCAGCCCATTTGTGGTCAGTCCAGTAGCTAAATGGACGGATAAACATGGGGATTTGGCAAGCGCCCAGACGAGCGGGGGAAACCAGGGGACGTTTGGTGCACAGAGTTACGGGTACAGCACGAGCACGGGCAACCTGTCCAGCAAGGCCGGGGTGAGCTAAACTTATGAAGATGCGAGCCACAAGCACGCGGCAGCCTCGCTCTCGAACGGGAACACGTATGGATATGACGCGAACGGCAATATGACTTCGCGGGTCGTCTCGGGGCAGAACTGCGCCCTGGGCTGCGACGCCGAGAACCGCCTGGTCTCGATGAGCGGGGCGATCAAAAACCGGGTGGTATAATCGAGGCCGGAGGGTATCTATTAATGTTAGGGCTTGAACCTGCAACGCTGATCGCCCGTGCGATCACGCTGGTCATCGCTTTTACCGTGCACGAGCTGGCGCACGCGCTGGCTGCCACCTGGTTTGGAGACGACACGCCGCGCCTGAACGGGCGCCTGACGCTCAACCCGCTCGCCCACCTCGACCCGATGGGTTCGCTGCTGCTGCTGTTCGCCGGGTTTGGCTGGGCCAAACCGACGCCGGTCAACCCCTATGCGCTGGGGCGCCGCTCGCCGGCGGCGATGATGTGGGTCTCGCTGGCGGGGCCGGCTTCCAACTTGCTGCTGGCTGTTCTGGCGGCGGTGCCGGTGCAACTGGGGTTGGTGAGCCTGGCGGACGCGTTCGGAGCGCAGAGGAGCTTCCTGCCCACCCCATCCTACCTGCTGCTGGAATTCATCTACATCAACCTGCTGCTGATGCTGTTCAACTTGATCCCGCTCGCGCCGCTGGACGGCGACAAGATCGCCGAGTATTTCCTGCCGCCCAACCTGGCCCGCGCCTTCGACGCCATCCGCCCCTACGGGCCGGTCATCCTGATCGTGCTGGTGTTGGTGCTGCCGATGGTCGGGATTGATTTCCTGGGGATCGTGATCGGACGGCCGCTGCAGGCCTTGTTTGGTTTACTGGTGGGTTGAGGGATTGCGGCCCGTTTACCGGATGCGACAGTTTTGGGCGGCCCTTCGGGCAGCCCCGACACGACAGGACCTGGAACGCCTGGAACAGGTCCTGTCGCCGTCTTTGATGGAGCTGTTCCTGCGCCAGAAGCCCTCCGAGCAATATCACAGTCTGCAGGTCTACGAACGGCTGCTGGCACAGGGCGAGCGCGCGCCGGAGCTGCTCACAGCGGCGCTGCTGCACGACGTCGGGAAGAGCCGCGCCCCCCTGCGCCCCTGGGAGCGCGCGGTTGTCGTCCTGGTCAACGCCGTAGCGCCGGGGCTGGGACGGCGCTGGGGCGAGGGCGAGCCGCACGGCTGGCGGCGTCCGTTTGTGGTGGCATCCCAGCACCCCGCCTGGGGAGCGGAGCTTGCCCGCCAGGCCGGGGCGACGCCCCTGACGGTGCGCCTGATCCGGCGCCACCAGGACGCGCTGCGCCCGGGCGGCGCACCGGCGGGAGAAGACCGCCTGCTGTTTGCTTTACAAAGCCTGGATGACAACAGTTAAGGGAGAAAACCAGATGACCGTTCGGATTGCAATCATCGGACTGGGACAGATCGGCGGCTCTTTTGGCCTGGCGCTGACGGAGAGGAAAGACTTGATCAGCCGCATCGGGCACGACCGGGAGATGAAAACCGCCCGGCAGGCGGAGAAGATGCAGGCGGTCGACCGGGTGGAGGGAAACCTGCCCCGCGCCGTGCGCGATGCCGAGTTGGTCCTGCTCTGCCTGCCGCTGGATCAGATGCGCGAGACGCTCCAGGTCATCGGGCCGGAGCTGAAAGAGGGCGCGGTGGTGATGGAGACCGGGATGGCGAAGGAAGCCGTCTCGGCCTGGGCGGCCGAGCTGCTCCCCGAGGGGCGGCACTACGTCGGCCTGACGCCGGTGCTCAACCCGGCTTACCTGCACGAGGTGAACGCCGGCATCGAGGCGGCGCGGGCAGACCTGTTCAAGAACGGGTTGATCGCGATCGTCGCCCCGCCGCAGACCGATGCGGGGGCGATCAAGCTGGCGGCCGACCTGACGCGCCTGGTGGGGGCGAGCCCGTTGTTCGTCGACCCGGTCGAGGTGGACGGGTTGATGTCGGCCACCCACATCCTGCCGCAGCTCATGGCGGCGGCTTTGCTCAACGCCACAATCGACCAGCCCGGCTGGAAAGAGGCGCGCAAGCTGGCCGGGCGGGCCTACGCCGAGGCGACCAGCCCGGTTGCCCAGATTGGCGACGCGGGCGCCCTCAGCAGCGCCGCGGCGCTCAACCGCGAAAACATGCTGCGCCTGATCGATAGCAGCGTCGCCGCGCTGCACAACCTGCGCGGCGATATCGAGGCCGGCGACGAGGCGGCGCTGACCGAACGCCTGGAGCGGGCGCGCCAGGCGCGGCTGCGCTGGTGGGCCGAGCGGCAGGCGGGCGACTGGTCTTATGAGTCTATGACCAAAGTGGAGTTGCCCCAGGCGCCGGGCACGTTTGGACGCCTGTTCGGCGCCGGGCGCAAGCCCAAGAAAGATAACTGATACATATCCAAAAAAGAACTCAGGAGAAGAGCATATGGCAAAACAATTGGAATGGATCGAAAAAGAGCTTGACAACCTCAAAGAGGCCGGACTATATAACCGCATCCGCACGCTTGACTCGCCGCAAGGGGCGTGGCTGGTCGTGGATGGAAAGCGAGTGCTCAACTTCTGCTCCAACAATTACCTGGGTCTTGCCAACCACCCGCGCCTGCTCGAGGCTGCCCGCAAAGCGATGGAAAAGTACGGCCTGGGCCCGGCTGCGGTGCGCACGATCGCCGGCACGATGGAGCTGCACCTGGAGTTCGAGGAGCGCATGGCGAAGTTCAAGAAGGTGGATTCGTCCATCTCGCTCCAATCGGGGTTCAACGCCAACCTGGCGACCATCCCGGCGCTGGTGGGCAAGGAAGACGTCATTTTCTCGGACGAGCTCAACCACGCCAGCATCATCGACGGCAGCCGGCTTTCGGGGGCGCAGATCGTGCGCTATGCCCACTGCGACCCGGCGGACCTGAAGCGCCAGCTCGACCAGCACCGCCAGAAATTCCCGCGCGCTCTGGTGATCACCGACGGGGTGTTCAGCATGGACGGGGATATCGCCCCGCTCGACCAGATCTATGAAATCGTGCAAAACTATGAAGCGGTGCTCATGGTGGACGACGCCCACGGCGAGGGCGTGCTGGGCCAGGGCGGGCGCGGCATCGTGGATCACTTTCACCTGCACGGCAAAGTGGACATCGAGGTCGGAACGCTCTCGAAGGCCTTTGGCGTGGTCGGAGGGGTGGTGGCGGGGAACCCGTTGGTGGTCGAGTGGCTGCGCCAGAGAGGGCGGCCCTTCCTGTTCTCATCCGCTATGACCGTTCCCGATACGGCCGCGTGCATCGCCGCGCTCGATCTGCTCGAAGAGTCGACCGAGCTGGTGGACCGGCTGTGGGAGAACGCACGCTATTTCAAGGCCGAGATGAAGACCCTGGGGTTTGATACTGGGCTGAGCGCCACGCCGATCACGCCGGTGATGCTGGGCGAGGCGCCCCTGGCGCAGCAGTTCAGCCGCGAGCTGTTCGACAACGGCGTGTTTGCGATGGCGATCGGTTTTCCAACCGTGCCGCGCGGCAAAGCCCGCATCCGGGTGATGATCTCGGCCGCCCACGAGCGGGCCGACCTGGACCGGGGGCTGGAGGTTTTCAAGCAGGTCGGGAAGAATTTAGGGGTTATATAAAGCGCAATGCAAGGGGCTGTCCAAAAAGACCGCTTTTTTCTTTTTGGACAGCCATTTGTGGGAGAGAATCATCAAAATATGCTCCTTTGTGGAACAACCAAACACTTATGCACTCGAAATTGAGTGCTAAGTGGGAAAT
>JADYYC010000383.1 GCA_020853835.1 Anaerolineales bacterium | reverse complement strand
AAAATCGATATTAGAGACATCGCGACGGTTAGCGCCTACCTGCAAACAGCCGATCTTAGAGGGGTTCCCGGCTGGCAGCCTGGCCAGCCCATCGAGGTTTATCCACTGGCGCAGGGCGAATATAACTTGAATTACCGTCTGCGCCAGGGCCAGCGGCAGTGGGTGTTTCGGATTAACCTGGGCACACAAATCGACCGGGGCGACCAGATCCTCTACGAGTACCGTGCGCTGCAATTGCTTGCAGATACCGGGGTCACTCCGATCCCATATTATGTGGACGATGCGCGGGACCGATTGCCCCATGGGGTGCTCTTGATGGAGTACCTTCCCGGCGAGGCGCTGGATTACCGCTGTGATCTGGAAGCCGCGGCGCGCGTGCTGGCGCGCATCCACTCGAAATCGGCAGAAAAAACCGACAACCACCTGATCGTTGAAAAAAAACCCTTGAGCATGACCTTTCAGGAATGCAGCCGGCTCTTGAAGGTTTATTTCGAAAGCGAGCGTGCTGAAAAAGAGATTGCAGATTATATGAAAGAGGTGTTAGCCTGGGCCCGGGAAGCTTGCAGCAAAGAAGCGTATTACCTGGCAGACCCCTGGCCGTGCATCATCAATACCGAAGTCAACTCGGGCAATTTCATCCTGGACCGGACAAAGCACAGCGCACACCTGGTGGATTGGGAGAAACCCTTGTGGGGCGATCCATCGCAAGACCTGTCGCACTTTTGTGTCCCTACCACAACCTTGTGGAAGACGGACTGCCGCCTGGACGCCAGCCAGCGCGGGTTGTTTCTAAAGACCTACCAGGCCAACGTCGAAGACGCGCATCTGCGAGAGACGATCGAAGAGCGTGTCCGCCTGCGCGACCCGTTCAACTGCCTGCGGGGAATTTCCTGGTCGGCGATGGCCTGGATCGCTTACCAGGATGGCCGGCATGTTTTGCGCAACGAGGATACCTTTCGCAAGATCGAGCAATATCTGCAATTGGAGTTCTTGCGCAGCCTCTTTGAGCCCTATTTGGGATGATCGAAATATGATACGGGTCATTTACGACTGCGACAACACCATGGGGCTGCCGTTCATGGAGGTAGACGATGGCCTGACATTGCTGTACCTGCTTGGCCGCTCCGATATCGAGCTGCTTGGGGTCACGACCACTTTCGGGAACGGTGCTGCCGGGCAGGCTTATACGCAGACCCATAAGCTGCTGCAACAGACAGGCCGGAGGGATATCCTGGTTTTAAAAGGCGCAGAGCGCCGCCATGCCCCGCCAACCGAGGCGGCGCGCTTCCTGGCAGAAACCGCTGCCGCATCCCCTGGGGAAATTAGCCTGCTGGCTACCGGACCGCTGGGCAATCTGCGCGGGGCGGCGGAGATCGACTCCGGCTTCTTCGCTAACCTGAAACAGATCGCCTGTATGGGCGGTTATCTGGCCCCGCTGCGGATCGGTCGCAAGGAAGTAGCCGAGTTGAACCTGTCGGCCGACCCGGAAGCCGCCCATCAGGTGTTGAACGCAGCCTGCCCGGTGACGTTGATGAACGCGCAAACCTGTCTTCAAGCCCGGTTTGACCAGCATGATATTGCCCGGCTGACTACCTGGTCCCCAAAAACCCGCCGGGTTTTATCCCAATGGCTGCGGGCATTTAGCATCGCCTGCGGGGCGCAAGAATTCTATCTTTGGGATTTGCTCCCCGCGGTTTATCTGTCGTATCCCGAATTATTTTCGAACGAGCAGGCAGCCGTGGTTTCAACCGTCGAAGATCTCGAAAAAGGCAAACTGGTAATTTCAGAGGATAAGATGCGGCGACGGATCACCATGCCGAGCCGGATCATCGATATCGAGCGTTTTCACAAAAAATTATTCGAGGCCTGGAAGGAAGTAAAAATCAAATGAAAGCTGTATCAATGGCAAATCGTGCTGCAGCGCTGCTGATGCTGATCTTTTTCAGCGCTTGCGCGCCGCCGCCGGCTGTAAGCACTCAGGTGGCTTCTCCGGCTGAGCCGGCAGCGGCGCTAGAGCAATCCCCCGCTGGAGCGGTAACCGCGCCCGGCTTTGAGGGAAAAGCCTGGGCTGATATCGTGGCAGAGGCGCGCGGCCAGACCGTAAATTTCTACATGTGGGGCGGGAGCGATACGACCAACACCTGGGTGACCGAGTATGCCGCGGCTGAGTTGAAAAAGCAGTATGGCATCAACTTGAATATGGTGCCCGTGACCGACATCGTCGATACGGTTAACAAAGTGCTGGGCGAGAAACAGGCCGGAAGAGACGCCAATGGCTCTGTGGATCTGATCTGGATCAACGGAGAAAATTTCCGTACTATGCGCCAGGCGGACCTGCTCTACGGGCCCTGGGCCCAGGTCCTGCCAAACTCAATCTATGTAAGCAGCGATGACCCCAGCGTGGCGTATGATTTCGGCACCGCCGTAGATGGGTATGAATCCCCTTATGGAAAAGCCCAATTTGTCATGGTGTACGACAGCGCTAAGGCGCCTGTACCGCCGGCTTCCATAGCGGAGTTATTAGCCTGGGCAAAAGCCAACCCTGGCAAATTCACCTATGCCGCGCCCCCCGATTTCACCGGCAGTGTCTTCGTGCGGCATGTCTGTTACAGCGCAACCGGCGGCTATGAACAATTTCTAGGAGAGTTCGACCCCGAGCTGTTCAGCGAGAAATTCCCCGATTGCTGGAAAACGCTGAATGAGGTGGAGCCTTACTTGTGGCGGGAAGGAAAGACCTATCCCGAGAACCGCACCCGCATGCAAGACCTGTTTGCCAACGGTGAGGTCTATTTTGATATGACTTATAACCCCAGCGAGGCTTCCAGCCTGATCGCCCAGGGCAAATATCCAAAAAGCGCCCGCACCTTTGTCTTTAAGGATGGCACCATTGCCAATACGCATTACCTGGCAATCCCATTTAACTCATCGAACAAAGCCGGCGCTCTGGTTGTGGCAAATTTCATGCTCTCGCCAGAGGCCCAATACAGCAAAGCCCAGCCCGCCAATTGGGGCGATATGACGGCGCTTGATCCGGCCTTGCTGCCATCCGAATGGCAGACACGATTTGCAGAACTGGATCTCGGCGAGGCGACGCTGTCCAGCGAAGTCCTGGCCGCCCATCGCCTGCCGGAACTGCAAGCGGATTGGCTGGTCTCCATTGAAGAAGCCTGGGAGGCAAACGTCCTGCATGGTCAATAGCCGTCTGGGCAGGGCATGGCGGATGCGCGGCGAGACAACATTTAGAGGCGAAAGCTGGAAGCAAGGTCTGCGGCTGGCGGCGCTCCTGGGGCCGGCGCTGGGATTGATCCTGGCTTTGTACCTCGGCGGGCTGTTACTGGCGGGTTTGCAAAGCCTGGGGTTTATCCCCGCCGCTGGTATGACAACGCTCTCGCTGGACGCCTACCGGGCGTTGTTCAGCCGGCCGGATTTCTATCGCTCTCTGATGCTGACCACCTGGGTCTCGCTGGTTTCAACCGGGATGGCGATGATCCTGGCGCTGGCGACCGCCCTGCTCCTGCGCAGTCTGTTGAGCTGGGCAAGGCGGGGAAAACGCTCGCTCACTTTTCTGTACCAGCTCAACCTGCCGGTGCCGCACTGCGTGGGCGCCATCAGCATCCTCTTCCTCTTCTCGCAAAGCGGGCTGCTGGCGCGCCTTGCCTATGCGGGTGGGCTGATCCACTCGCCGGGGGATTTTCCGGCGCTGATTTTCGACCCCTACGGGATCGGGATCATCCTCGAATACATCTGGAAAACGACCGTCTTTATCGGAGTGATTCTGCTCGCCAGCCTGGAGGCAGCCGGGGACGATTACGTGTCCGCCGCCAGCACCTTAGGAGCCGGCGCATGGCAGCGCTTTCGCTATGTGACCCTGCCGCTCTTGCGCCCGGCGTTGCTGTCAGCTTCGATTCTGGTCTTTGCTTTCACCTTCAGCGGGTATGAAGTGCCTTATTTGTTGGGACAGCGCTCGGTGGCAATGCTGCCGGTGCTGGCCTACCGGGAGTATAACCGGGTTGACCTGGCCGCCCGGCCCGAGGCGATGGCGCTGTGTGTGTTTATCGCCGCCGTCATCTCGGGCCTGGTCTGGCTTTATATGCGATTGGTGGAGAGGCAATGGACATAAGGCAATCAGAAAAGCGCCGGCGTTTCCTAACCTTGGGCCTGGTCTGCCTGGTGCTCGCGGCGCTGCTGTTGCCATTCCTGCCCCAGGTGATCTGGTCATTCAGCCACCGCTGGCTGTTTCCATCGCTGCTGCCCACCGAATGGGGGTTGCGTGGATGGAGCTACGTATTTTCGCCCGGCGCTCGGCTTGGGAGAGCGATCATTACCAGCTTGACCATCAGCGCCACAGTCTCGCTGCTTTCTATCCTGGTCGGATTGCCAGCCGGCCGGGCGCTGGGGCTGTACCGCTTTCGGGGCAAGACCCTGGTACAGTTTCTGATCCTGTCACCTGCGATCGTCCCGGCTTTTGCCGCCGCGATGGGCATTCATATCCAATTCATTCGTTATGGCCTGGCAGACACTTTCTTCGGGGTCGTGCTGGTGCAGTTGATCCCCACGCTTCCTTATGTGGTGTTGATATTGGGGGGTGTTTTTTCCAGCTATCGAATCGAGGTGGAGGAAGAAGCCCGGACTCTGGGCGCCAATCAACTGAAAGTATTATGGTACGTTACCCTGCCATCGATCCTGCCGGGTGTCATCGTAGCGGGCTTATTCGCTTTCATGATCTCGTGGGGACAATACCTGTTGACCCTGCTGATCGGCGGCGGGCAGGTGCTGACCCTGCCGATATTGTTGCTGAATTTTGTCAACAGCGGCGATTACACGCTGGCGTCGGTGTTGAGCTTGATTCTGATCATCCCTTCTGGAACCATTCTATGGTACACCTCTCGCTACCTGACCAGAGAGGGGACCGCGCTCGGGGGATTCGGTAAATTATGACCCAAGTTACCTTACGCGACCTGACCAAAAAGTATTCCAGCCAGGTAAAAGCGGTCGATCATTTATCGTTAGAGATCCCGGCGGGCAAGATCACCGCCATCCTGGGCCCGTCAGGTTGTGGCAAAACCACGCTCCTCAAACTGATCGCAGGGCTGGTTCCACCCACTTCGGGTGATATTTTCTTCGATGGCATATCACAGCTCGACATACCTGCCGAGAAGCGCGGGGCGGTGATGGTCTTTCAGAACCACCTGTTGTTCCCCTTCTTGAGCGTTGGAGACAACGTGGCTTTTGGGTTGAAGATGCGCGGCGAACCTCCGCAGCTAATTCGAGAGCAGGTTCTGCAGATCCTGGAGCTGGTGCAGCTCGCCGGTTATGAAAAGCGCCAGCCATCCCAACTCTCTGGCGGACAGCAGCAACGCGCGGCTCTGGCGCGCGCGTTGATCACACAACCGCGGATTTTGCTGTTAGATGAGCCGCTTTCCAACCTGGATGCTAATTTGCGCGAGGAAATGCGTGAATTGATCTTCAACCTGCAGCGCCAACAAGGGATCACGACCGTTTTCGTGACGCATGACCAGGAAGAAGCGGTAATGCTGGCAGACCAGATCGCCCTTGTGTTCGAGGGGGTGCTGCAACAGGTGGGCGAACCGAGAGCTTTCTACGAGCGGCCGGCCAACCTGGCGACGGCGCGCTTCTTTGGCGCAAACAACATCCTGCCGGGGTTTGACCGCGAAGGCAGGATCGATACTGCATCTGGCAGCCTCCAAATTGAAGAGAACCAGATACCGCCCGGTCCTGTAAACCTGGTCATCCGTCCCGAGAACATTCGGATCGTAACCGAAAAAGGCGACAGGAACAACATCATTGTTGGCAGAGTGCGGTCCTGCATCTTTGCCGGAACACGCACCCGCATGAAGATAACCGTCGAGGGCGCGTTGCTTGAAGTCGTTACCGATGCCAGTCCGCTCCGATGTTATCAGGAAGGGGAAACGATCCTGCTCTTCCTGCCGCCCGCAAAACTATGGGCGTACCCTGCTAAGGAATCCTCTGTTTGACCCAGAGCGCGTACATAGCTTCCACAGGGCGGATGTGCTACATTATCCTGGTTTAACCCAAACCCAGGGCGACGGCTTTTTTGATCGCCTCGCGCCGGGTATGGACATCCAGCTTTTGATAAATGTTTTTGATGTGTGTTTTGGAGGTGTTAACCGAGATCACCAGTTCCCGAGCAGCATCGCTTGCTGTGTATCCCCGCATCAACAACGATAAAATCTGCAATTCGCGTTCGCTCAAAGGCTCGACTGACGGATAAAAAACCGCCTGTTCGCTGAAGCGGCGCCTTTTAGGTTGAGGGTACGCCGGTTTTTGTGCGCCGTCCATTTCCTTGATCAGCCGTTCAATGTAGGGGCGATATCTCTTGAACTGCGCTCGTGTGCCAGGTTGTAAAGACTCGAGGGTCGATTCCAACAGGAGGCGCAGAGGGACGCCTTCGTCGGTAAATGAACGAATCCGTTGTTCAGGTTCGGCAAGCGCCAGCGCTTGAAGCAGCGAGGCTGTAGCCGCTTGCTGCTGCTCCTGCTGCTGTTGTGCTAAGGCTTTGAGGATGAAAACTTTAACCAGGCAATCTCCCTGCTTCTGGCAAGCAGTAGCTTCCAACAACGCATCCAGGACCTGGTCCGCTTTTTCGGGTCTGTCTATAGCCAGGTAAACTTGAGCCGCGGCAATGTGCTCCGCTATAAATGGAGTGATGGATGATTGCATGTGCATGCGCTCAGGTTCTTTCGCCTCATAACGATGCAGCCAGCTTAGCGTAGCCGGCAGATCTCCACACGCCAGCCACAACTGTACCTGGGCGGCGTTCACTTCAGAGTAAAGCTCAGGAAAGAAGTGGTAGGTCCTGGCCAGGTCTTGAGCTCTCTGGATACATACACCGGCGTCATCATAAACGCCGTGAAGCATCAGGTTTCTGGCAGCAGCCAGGTAGACATCGATGCTGTAGTACCAGTCCAGTTTTTTTGCCGGGGAGTAGAGCAGAAAAAACATCGGCTCGGCAATCTTTTCATCAGCCTCAGGAATTTTATTCCATTCACGGTAGATTTCTGCCAGGCCGGCCAATGGGAGAATACGGACGTCTTCTCCTACAACATGCGTATTCGCGTAATCGATAGCGAGACGGTATTCTCGAGCGGCTTCTTGCATACGGCCCTGGAGCCGGAGGAAACGGGCCTTTTCACTCAACGACATTACATATGGCCTGTGAAAACCGTGGCGCAGGGCGTTCTGGCAGGCGCATTCCAGGGCTTCAGCGCCGTCGGACAGTCGCCCGGCTGCTTGATAGGCGTATCCCATATAGTGTTCTACCAGGCCCAGGAAGAAATAGTCTTCCGGCAGGAAATTATCCAGCGCTTCTTGCGAAATGTGAAGGCCGAGCGAAAAATCCCCGCGCATGCACACTTCCGCTGCCCGCACAGCATTGACATACCGCGTTAGACAGGCAACTTCGTCCACGTAGGTCATGCTGTTTGACATATCAGCCAGGCCTTGTTCGATGGAGTTGAGCTGCTCTTGCAGTTCTTCTCCTTTGCCCAGCATGAGATTGACCAAAGCATAATAGACCATCAATCGCAGTCGTTTCATAACCTGGGTCTGTGGCAGCAATTTAAACCACTGTAACACAGTCGCCAGGTCCAGGCGGATGATGGCCTGCATAGCGCAATCCTCGATGGTTTCTGCAGCCAGCTCGTGTTCGCCAGCCGCAAAAGCATGGGTGACAGCTTTTTCTGGGAAATCGTTGTCCTTCAGCCAATGATAGGCTGCCAGGTGAAGCGGTGTGACCAGTTCTGGCAAGGTGCGTGTCAACTGTGTGTGCAGCAAATCCGCGAACAAGGCGTGGTAGCGGTACCAGTGGCGCTGTTTATCCAGGGGGATGATGAACAGGTTCATCTGCTCCAGGTTTTCCAATACCTCCTGGCTGTTTTTCTGTCCAAGGATGGCATTACACAGAGGGGCCGAGAGCGCCTCGAGGATTGAGGTTTTCAGCAGGAAGTCTTTAACCGCCTCGTCTTGGTGTAAAAGAACCTCTTCGGTCAGATAGTCCAGGAGGTGGCGGGGCGTCTCATGAATGCCGGAGATAATACCCTGGGCGTCCTGTCCACCTTTCAAGGAAAGCGCGGCCAGTTGCAGGCCGGCCACCCAGCCTTCTGTCATCTCCACCAGCATCCGCACCTGGTGCCAGGGAATATCCAGATTCATTACCTGGGTGAGGAAGACCTCAGTTTCACCCAGGGTAAAGGTGAGATCATGCGAATTGATCTCGATCAACTGGTCCCGGGCTCGCAAGCGCGCGAGCTGGATTGGGGGTAAAACCCGGCTGGAGATAATCAGATGGCAATTGCCAGGCAAATGATCAATAAAATAGGCCAGGGAACGGTGCACGGCGTCGTCCTGGATTTCGTGGTAGTCGTCCAGTATCAAACTGAACTGCCGGCTCATATTGGCTATTTCGTTGATCAAAGGGTTGAGCTGGATGCAATCATCCGGTTTGCACTGGCCGTTAAATAACCCCAGGGTGCTAAACTGTAAGTCGGGCTGGAGTGTGCGCAGGGCTGCTACCAGGTACGACCAGAAACGTATCGGGCTGTTGTCATAAGCATCCAGGCTGACCCAGGCGGTTGGCCAGTTGGAGACGGTGATGGTCGAAAGCCACTCGCCCAGCAAGGTCGTTTTCCCGTAACCGGCCGGGGCTACAACCAGAGTCAGGCGCCGCTGCATCCCCGACCAAAGCAACTCTGTCAGGCGCGCCCGGCGCACCAACATCGAGCGCAGGATCGGCGCTGAGAGTTTAGCATTGATTAACCCCCCCGCTTGTGAAGAATCGTCCTCAAGGTCAAAGATCTTCTTGGTGGTGGGCATTATGACAACTCAAAAGCCAGACTGGGAGTTCTCAATAATAGAAAGTATCTGTCATTTATTATAGTCGATAACCATCGTTTAAACACTCTTTAGAGAATGGCTAACCATTGGGTTTTGATGAACTGAAAGAGATTCGCGGGACGTCTCCCGAAGTGCTGATAACGAAGCTGGCATTGCTGTGCCGCGTCATTATCTTGCTCATACCGCTCGCTGTTCGCAACGTTCAGCCCGTTCCCGCGGCAATCAACTCGGCCTGGCGGATGATCTTATGGTAAGATTCGCTTTCGGTAAAGCATTTATCTATCACTTACAACATCTTCAGGAGCGTGGTTATGAAGCAGATCTGCGTGATTGGCGTCGGTTATGTCGGGCTTGTGACGGCTGCCTGTTTTTCCGATCTTGGAAACCGGGTGATTGCCCTCGACATCGTTGAAGAAAAGATCGAAGGCCTGAAAAAAGGAGAGATGCCAATTTACGAGCCGGGGTTGAAGGAACTGGTGGAGCGCAACGTCAAAGCTGGACGGCTCTCGTTCACGACCTCATACGAAGAAGCCTTAGATTCAACGGAGTTCGTCTTTATCGCGGTCGGCACCCCCTCCGGAGTCGACGGCGAGGCAGATTTACGCTATGTCGCGGCGGCAGCCGAAACCGTCGCCCGCACCATGAAGGCTCCGTTGATTATCATCAACAAATCGACTGTCCCGGTAGGGACGGGCGATTGGGTCTCGGATATCGTGCATCGAAACCAACCTGAGCCGATTCCATTTTCGGTCGTCTCCTGTCCCGAGTTCCTGCGTGAGGGCTCGGCTATCGGCGACTTCATGCAGCCACACCGGACCGTGCTGGGATCGCTGGACCCCGAGGCGGCTGAGAAGGTGGCCCAATTGCACTTGCCCCTGCGCGCGCCCATCGTGATCACCGACCTGCGCACTGCCGAGATGATTAAATACGCCTCGAATGCATTCCTGGCGACAAAAATCTCCTTTATTAATGAGATCGCGAACGTCTGCGAGGCGCTCGGAGCGGATGTCAAGGAAGTTGCTGTTGGCATGGGTTACGATAAGCGCATTGGACCAATGTTCCTGGACGCCGGTCTGGGTTACGGCGGCTCCTGTTTTCCAAAGGACGTCAAGGCGTTGGCTTATATGGCCGCGGAGAAGGGGCGCCATCCACAACTGCTCTACGCCGTGATGGAAATCAACAACGACCGGCGCCCGATGGCGGTCAACCGCATGCGAGAAATGCTGGGCGATCTGCGCGGCAAGGTGATCGGGTTGCTTGGCCTGTCTTTCAAGCCCAATACGGACGATATGCGGGACGCGCCTTCGGTCGATATCGCCAACAGCCTGATCTCTACTGGGGCAGTTGTACGGGCGTATGACCCCGTGGCGATGGAGGTAGCCGCGCCGCTCCTGCCGGAAGTGCAGATGTTCTCTGATCTGTATGAGATGGCGAAAGGCTGCGATGCGCTGATGGTCGTCACCGACTGGAACGAGTTCAAGCACCTTGATCTGTCCAGCCTGCGCGAATTGATGAACGCGCCGGTGATCTTCGATGGGCGCAACATTTACGACCCAGAACTGATGGCCAGCCTGGGCTATCGCTATCGCGGATTTGGCCGTGGTTACAACGGGGAAAAGGGAAGCACGCCCGGCGACTAATCGGGGCCGCTCAAACCTGAATGGTCGTGACAGTTGTTCGCTGAGCGTCCGCCAGTCTGTGATTATGAAGGCTCCGATTACCAGACGGCGTTTTGGGAGCAGGGAGACCGCGCCTACGAAGACCAGGTAGAGGCGCTGGCGCTGCGCCGGCTGTTGCCCAAAGCCGGGAAGCTGCTCCTGGAGCTCGGCGCGGGCGCGGGCCGGAACACCCCGCGCTACAGCCATTTCGAACGGGTTGTGCTGCTCGATTACTCCCGCACCCAGCTCGAACAGGCGCAGGCTCGCCTGGGGCGGGGCGAGCGGTACGTTTT
>JADYYC010000382.1 GCA_020853835.1 Anaerolineales bacterium | reverse complement strand
TAAGGAGGCGATTACGCCCAAACCGGGCATAGACGCTGGGGGATATTATATAATTGGTCTATGCCTGCATCTATTCGGATCATCAAACTCCATATCCGCCAACTCCGGTTGTGCCTGGCGGGGCAGTGGAGCGTAATAACATATAATTCAACCCTTCTTCAGGTATGGTGATATGACCTATTTCCTCATTCGCATTGTTGTGAACGCCCTGGCAGCCGCTGTGGTTATGAACGTCGTGCCCGGTCTGCAGATTCTTCCCTATTATTCCAACCCACTGGCCGGGGCGCTCCTTTACATCGTCATTGGGCTTATCTTTGAAATTTTGCACGCTTTTATCCGCCCGGTGCTCATCTTCCTGACTGGGCGGTTGTACGTCTGGTCTATGGGCCTGGTAGCTCTTGCCGCCGATACATTCATCTTCTTGTTCTTGTCCTATTTGGCGCCAACCGAATGGCAGATCGGCTGGATACGGCTGCTTTCAGCAATATTAGGCGCAATGCTGATGGGTTTGATCGTCATGACCCTGGAGGCGATAACAGGGCTGGACAGCCCGCACCTCATGGACAACAGCCGTAGTCCATTCTATTGGCGTTGGCTGGGGATGCTGCCAACGGGACGCCGCAACCGGATTGTAGAGAACTTACGAACTCAACAAATGGTCAGCACCATCCGGCGGTACAGCGTGGACATCGTAATCGGCATCTCACCGCTGGGCGGCGTGCGGCGCGCTTTTCAGCGGCTGATCTTTCGCCGCCGGCCAGTGCTGATCGACCAGACCCCGATCGCAAAAATACGCCTGATGCTGCAGGAGCTTGGGCCCACTTTCGTCAAATTCGGACAGATGGTTGCAGGCCGCAGCGAAGCCCTGCCAGCCGCATGGCAGGTTGAGTTGGAGCAGTTGCAGGACGATGTAGCGCCGTTCCCTTTCGCAGAGGTACAGAAGATCATCCAGAGGGAACTGGGCCAACCGCCCGAAGCTGTCTTTGCGGCTTTCGATCCAAAACCACTTGCCGCGGCCTCGACCGCGCAGGTCCATAGAGCCATACTACCTGACGGAGAGAGCGTGGTTGTCAAGGTTCGCCGTCCAAATATCGAGGTCACGGTCAAAGGCGATCTCAACGTCATGCAAGATGTCCTGAACCTTGTCGAGCAGCGCGTGCGTTGGAGCCGTCAATTCGGAATGAGCGCATTGTTTCAGGAGTTCGCCGAGAACGTCCTGACTGAATTGGACTTTGCCAACGAAGCTTACAATGCCCGCCTTCTGAGCTATAACATGCGGAAATTTCCCTTTGTGGACGTCCCGCAAATTTACGGGGCATTTAGCGCGAAGAGAGTGCTCACACAGGAGCATGTCAAAGGGGTCAAGATTTCCGATGCTGCCGCGTTGGACGCCGCAGGCCTCGATCGCGAGGAAACGGCGGTCAACTTCTTCCATGCCCTGCTGCAGCAGGTGCTTTTCGATGGCTTCTTCCACGCCGACCCACACCCCGGCAATGTGTGGGTGAACACAGAGACGGGGCATATCATCTTCCTCGACATGGGGCTGATGGGCTACCTGGCGCTCGAAGACCGGTTTGCCCTGGGCGAGCTTATCTGGGCGCTCCAGGACCGCGACGCCCAATCGGTCACCCGTGTGCTGACAGCCATTTGCAGGCCATCCAGGGGTTACGATTACGCAGCTCTCCAGCGCGATATCGAGCGCCTGATAAACCACAATTTGCTCTTCGCAACCTCTTCCTCCTCGCTCACAGAGATGATGACGGGTCTGATAACCCTGCTTCTACAGCATGGCCTTCAGTTGCGCCGGGAGTTCACCCTTGCGATCAAAGCAATTGGCCAGGGCGAGTCGATTATGCGCGCTTTGATGGGCGACCAGCCGATGGATTACATCCTCGATGTCTCTTACACCCAGTTGAAAGAATTACTGCGAGAACAACTAACAGCCGAAAATATCCTCGACCACGCCGGCAAACCGCTCCTCCGAGAGGTCATCGGACGATTGCCAGCGTTGCAGGCAGCCGCCACATCGCTACTGGATGATTTCCAAAAAGGCCAACTGGCCTTTCAGCTCAACACCGGCAGCATCGATCAGCGGGCCAACGTCATACAGGCCGCTCTCGAACTTGGCATCCGCCGGGTCGTCCTCAGCGTGCTGCTGGTGGGTTTATTGCTTGGCTCGACACTCACATTGCTGACCCCATTCGAGGGCAAGGTAGGCGAGCTTGAAGCCCAGATCATCCGTCTCGCCGCAGAATCGGGATTCGTCATCAGCACGGTGCTCATTATCGTCTTGTTGGCATACACCCTGTGGCAAACCATCCGGAAACCAACGAGCGCGTGATTCCTGCGGCCCGGGGCCGGTTTTCGAGGAAACGTGCACTTCTGGTTTTCACCACCGCATCCGCCTGTCCGCAACCGCTCACAACGTTAAAATAGACCAGCGCCAGGGTTTTCTCAAGCCCTGGCGCCGATCAAAAAACTCAGCTATGCAATGCCGGGTCCACCGGCCAGCTTTTTAGCGACCAACCACCGGCATGTAGATGAATGTGGTGCTACCCACCACGTTCAGGGTGACCGGCACGATCAGGTCGCCATAGGGGGTGTCGTTGACCACGCGCAGGTGAGCCTTGTAAATCCCAAGCGGCATTCCCAGGGCGTCGACGCTCACGTTGAGGAGCAGGTCGTCGAGGCTGGGCACTGTCCCAGTTTCGGGCGCAACCGACAGCCAATCCGCCCTCCAGTTGCACACCCCGGTCTCGCCAGAATCGGCGACGTAAACCTTATTCAGGCTCTGGTCGACGGCAAAGAGGCGACCGTTACAGTCAATCTCCAGACCGGCCTGGGCATACTCAGCGAAGGCATTCGATGAACCATCTCGCAGGTTGAAACCTCCGATGATGGCGTAGGAGTCTTCGACGTCAAGCACATAGACGTCGAGCAGCCCCCAATCCCAGGGATGGTTGGTCATCACGAACAGGTGGCGGGTGGAGGGGTTGAAGGCCAGGCCTGAGATCGAGAGGTTGACGGCGGCTGAGTCGAGCAGCGTACCGTCTGGAGCAAAGTGGTTGACGATCCCATCGTTCCAGGATCCAGCAAAGTAGGTGTCCGTGAGCGGGTCGTAGGCCAGGCCGCGCTCGCTGGTGCCAAAGGGCGGGCATATCTTGCGCCCGGTCGCGGCCAGGCTGGCGGGGTCCATCTCGTAGACGCAGTTATCACCGCCCACGTTGACCTGCCAGATCGTGCGGGTGAACGGGTTATAGGTCATATCCGCGGCAAAGACAGCCATCCAGGGGGTGGTATCCATCGTGTCGCCGGTGGAGGTGCCATCCGGTAGAAAGCCGTGATCGAGATCGTCACCGCCGCCCAGGCCGATGCTCCCGACCCACAGGTCAGTCTGATCGTGGTCATAACCGATGCCCCAGGAGCCGCCCAGCCCGGTGCCCCAGGAGTCCAGCAGGGCGCCGGCGCTGAGTGGAGATACGTTGCGCGGGGTGGGGTCGAGGCGCAGCTTTTTGGCGTCACGGTTGTTCAGGTCCTTGGGACCGATGTGGCGGGTGTGCTTGGCGAAAGGCCCGGTTGGAGCGAGGTACAGGTATTCGCCATTGATCGGGAAGACCTGGAGCCCAGCCGTTATCCCGCCACTGTTCGTGAGCGTAAGCGGTTTGGTGTCGGTCGGATCGGGGATGGTGACGGTGAAGCTCAGGGCACTCGGATCAGCGGAAAGCTGTCCAGCCTCCAGGTGAAAGTCCTGGCGGGTGGTCTGCCCAGCCGTGACGACCGGGGTGAGAGTTTCGGATTGGTAATAGGGAGCTTGGGCGGTCAGAGCGACAGTGCCCGCAGGCTCGCCGATGATGTAGAGCGGATTAGGCTGGGCGGGGTCCTGGGCGGTGTCAACCAACAGAGCCTGGTTCGGAACTGCGTCTGAGACGGAAGGGTTGAGAGCCGGGTCGCCGGTGTTATCGTCGTAGACCCCCCCAACGATCAGCCCGCCGCTCGCGATCGGGCCGCAAGAATGGCCGACTAAGACGTCATCCACCTGGGCGTACCAATCCCAGGGGGAGGTATCCGAGGTATAGTAGCGCCAGCGCAGTTGGAAAGTGGCAGGCAGGGACATATACGGCGACAGGTCGATGGAGACTTCCTCGCCAGGAAGACCATAGAGTGCACCGTGATCGGTGGTCCAGTGGCTCAGGTTTGTCCAGGTGGAGCCGCCATCGTCGGTGATATCCAGGTCGAGCGCTTCCAGGCCGGAATAGGACTGGAAGTTCGCCTTGTACTTCAGGATCAACGAGCTAAGCGAGGCGGAGTTCAAGACCGGTGAGACGAGGGCAGTATCGTAAGGGGTGAAACCAAATTCGTTGCTGTCCACGACGGCAGACAGGCCGCTCCCGCCGGTATAGTTGCCCACGCCGTAATTCAGATTGCTGTCCCAGACCAGGCCTCCCCCGCCGGTGTTGTCCACAATGCTCCAACCGGTGAGCGGCCAGGTTTCAAATCCCTCGAAAAACCCGCCCGGAAGGTAACCCGGCGCGGTGCAGAGATCCGGATCGGCTGCGAGGTCGAAGTCCTGGGTCTGGTCAGCGCTGACCGTAATAAGGGCTGAGGCAGTATCATAACCGCCGCTCATCGCCTCGACGTTAAAGCTGTAGGAACCTGCCGGCAGTTTGACGCTGTACTCGCCGGTAGCCGGATCGGTAAAGATCGGACTGTAAGGATAGCCGAGGATGCCCAGCTTAGCATAGAGTTGCCAGCCAGTGGTGGCGTCTTTGACGACACCAGAGACGGTGTAGAGGGGCGCCAAGCTGAGGGTGAAGTCTTGAGTGGTGGTCTGGCTATCCAGGATCGCCACGTTGTTTACGGTCGAGGAGGTATAGCCGAATTTCGCAGCCGTGACGTCATAATTACCGGCCTGAAGCACCAGAGTGTAGTGCCCCAAGGCGTCTGTGATCGTCATCGCGCCGCCGGTAGCGGTGACTGTGGCGCCTACAACCGGATTGGCGCCGTCCGTCACGGTGCCTTGCAGCGTGCCGGTGGGAAGCGAGGTGCAGGAGGGGAACTTAAAGGAGCCGATGCGCGTCTGCCAGTTGGCCGATCCGGTGGTCTGGATGTACTCCTGGGTGTACCAGAAGGTACAGCCGTCCTCGGGATCGAGCCCCATCATGCTGTAGTCACCCCAGCGGGCGGCGGAATGGGTCTGACTGCCGCTCCCGGCGATCAACTGAGCCTCGCCCTGGGGCATCGTCCCCGCGGGATCTCCGGCCAGCCGGCCGGTGTAGCGGATGGAGGGATAAGTGGAACTGCTGGAGACCGAGTAACCGAGGGCGATCCCGCCCGAGTCGTCCATCGCCAGGCTGGCCATCCAGCGGTGGTCCGCGTCGGGTGCGTAGACGCCCTCCTGAAAAAGACCCCAGTTAGAGCCGGATTTGCGCAGTTCGAACCAGTACACCCCGGCATGGTCGGCGCCGTTTGCGTCCACAGTGCGGTTGGAGATCAGGGTCTGGTAGCTGCCGAAGTTGCGGTACTGCAGGCGGTACATCAGGCGGTCGGAGATGGCGTCCAGGCCCTGGGCGGTGCCCGGCTGCGGGATGCAGGAGCGGTTATATCCGCACAGGTCGGGGTCAACGTCCGTGGTGGAAATGGTGTAGTTGGGGTCAAAGGAGGCGTTCAAGCCAAAGGTGGTATTGGCAGGGTTGGACCAGTCAGTCTTGAACTCCCAGATGCGCAGGGTGTCGTCCGGGTCGCCGAGCCAGGCGCTGTCATCCCATTCCATGAAATAGTTCGGGGTGCCCATAGTGGGGGGAGGTCCGTCCAGGTCGGAGGGAAGCATCCCACCGTAATCCAGGTTTGTAGCGCCAATGTCGATATAGATCATGCGCGCCACAAGCCCGCTGAGCATGGCCTGGCGCTCGAAGACAGCCACGCCCGCCCCGCCCCAATCAAAGTTACCGCCGTCGAACTGATTGACGGTCATGTAATATCCGTCTGGCCAGACGCCGAACTTGGGGTAGTCGTTCATCATAGTTGTGCTGGTTTGGTAATCGTACAGGTACCAGGCGCCGGTTGGGTCGGCGGTAGCTGAAACAGCGATACACTGGTGGAAGTTATTCGGAAAACCGAGGGCGAACTGGCTCATGATCCAGCGGTTGGCGAGGTGATCAAAGAGGGTGATCGGGTCGCCGTCGTTGTTGCTCGCACAAATCGTCCCGCTGCCAGTCCAGAGCGTGTTGCCAGCCGCGGGGCCGTAGAGGGAGACGGGCGCGAGCGGGTTGGTCACGTCCCAGATCTGGAAGGAGAGGTTGACCCACTGGACGTAATATTTCTTGTCGGCGATGGGGTCATAACCGATGTCTCCCTGCGTATCGGGGGGTAAGACAAAATCCACATTGCCGACCCCTTCGAAGTTGGCGACCGGGGAGGGCATGTTGGGGGCGCCTGGCCGGTCCTGGACGATCGAGCGGTCGACCTGCCCAGCGGATTCAACGCGAGTCTTTGGAATAACCAGTTGGTCGCGCAGAGAGCGGAGCTGCTCCGGTTTGCCGGGCTCTCGTTTGAGTGGGACGAGCGAGCGCAGCGGCTGGCTTTCACCCATGAAGACCGGTTTGATGACGCGCAGGCCGGGCTTTGGTTGGTCCGGCTGGACGGTGGCGGGAGCGGCTGAGGAAGGGCTGCTGACAAGCAACAGACCGAAAATCAGCGCCAAGACGGTAAGCAGACTTACGAATCGCCATATTTTTGACTGCATCGCATACTCCTCAAGAACGGTTTAGTCTACATGAATAGTCGAAACAAAAAGGTTGTTGGCGATGTTGGCTGATGTGTGAAATGGATAAGTTAACTGGACTTATTAAAAGTACATCCCTCCTCTCCCAGCCAAGAAACCATGCGCCGGCTGCTATCCAATCAGGTTCTCAAATATGGAGGATCAATTTTCGTTCAAATAAAACGATATGGAAGGTCAGGTGAATACCCACTGACATCTGAGTGATAACAATACTATTTTACTCAAGAATATCAAGGTGTCAATCGGATCTTTTTACGCTCTTAATCCCAACGGTTCTGGCTCTGGTTAAATGGCTTTGAACGAGGGGCTGGCGAGAGGGCGTAAACTTTCCCTCATCTCCGCCCCGGCCAGCCGCCTGACTGTCGCTGGAAGAAGGGGACAACGACCCAGCGCGTTCTCTTACCTGCCTGATGGCCGCGCTACAGAAGATCAAACCGGGACTCTGGTAAGTTTTGCGATTAAATCCTTCTGCTCGTCATATTGACCTGACAGGCTGTCCCGGTCACCCAACTCGAAATCCTCCCATTCAAAAGCAGGGGACATGGAGGTTCCCATCAATGCGAATTTTCCGCCCCGCTTGAGCCTCGAACCTTGCCAGACACCGTGCGGCACGAGGAACTGCACTTTTTCTCCATTCAGGATGTCAGAACCCAATACGACCACTTCTGATTTTCCATCTGGAAACAACAATAACAATTCAACGGGGTCGCCGAGGTAATAGTGATACATCTCATCTGCCAAATTTCTGTGCATGGCAGAAAAACAGCCCTCTTCATCCGTCAGAAAGAAGTAAATATGGCTCGAGATGGATCGTTCGCCGTTGAATCTATCCGGCAGGTTCTCCTGGCTGATCCGAATTTGTGAGCCGTAGGTTTTGGAGAAAAACCCTCCCTCGAATTCAAGCGGGACGAGCTGAAGTTGTTCGATAATCCTTGCCGCGGATAAATCCGGATTATTCATGAGCCTTTCTCCTGCAATCTGTTGATGAAAACGCACTATGTTTTCGCACAGCACGGCGTCGGCACGGCTGCTTCGTCGGGAAGAAGGCGCGGGCAGGCGTCTATCGCTTGACTTGCTTTACCAGCTCGATCAGAAATTCAACGTCCATCCGGGCTTTTTCACCCGAAGTGATCGGTTCGCGGTCGTTTACGATGCAATCGTAAAAATGAACACATTCACGTTTGAACGCCTCATCAAAAGAAGCAGTGATCTGTTTATTCGTATAAACACTCCCTTCCATTTGTTTTACATTCACTTCGGATGGTGAATTTTTTAAATATGGGAACTTAAATGACACATGGATCCGATAATGATTGCTGTAAGCGGATAGCTGCTGATCCCATTCGGGGAGACCGGTCAACAGGCCGGTCTCCCAAACACATTGAGCGCCGCTTTCAAGCTCTAGGAGAGCCAGGACAAACCAATTGCCATAGGCTTCTG
>JADYYC010000381.1 GCA_020853835.1 Anaerolineales bacterium | reverse complement strand
GACAACGCTTTATAAGCTCCCAGTTCGCGGCTGAGGCGCTGGCTGACGACCAGCTCTTCCATGGGCGCCTTTCCGCTGCGCAGTCTGTGCAGGCGGCGGCGCAGCAGCCCCAGAGCCTGCTCCAGGCCTGTCTGGCGCCCGTCTGACGTGCAGCCCCGGGCCAGCAGTTCGATCATGTCCATTTGAGTTTGCGCAATGAAGGGCGGGGTGTCGCCCCTGCGGGCTTCGACGCCGCGCACTTTCAGCGAGCCATCTCGAAAGACCCCGAAATAACGGTTAGCGACTGGCACGCGCGCATCTACCCGCGAGGGCAGAAAGGCGACCCAATTGTAAATCCCGTCCAATGCGATAGACAGCCCGGTGCGTTTACAGATTTCTTCAAGCAGGGGCTGGAAATCTGCCGGGTCTTTTGCCCCCGGTTTCTTAACCCACAACCCGTCGACGTATAAATGCAAGACGGTAAACCCCAGCTCTTCGGCCGCCTCTTTTGCGCGCAGCAGGGCCTCGCGCCCATAAGCGGTCACCGCCTCGTGGGCTTCGATGCGTCCAAAGCGGGCGTTCTTGTAACCCAGGTAGCCAAAGCAGGTCACCAGCAGCCATTTATGCGCCGAGGCGCGCGCCTGGTAGATCTTGCGGCGCGGGTCCCATTTCGGCATGCTGATCAACTGGTTTTTCAGCGCCAGGCGTTTCTCCAGCAACGGGGCGAGCGTCATCGGGATCAGCCCGGGCTGGTTATCTCCAGCCTCGAAAGGTTTAAGTTCCTGCGCACGTGGGCGTTGACCCTGGACAGTCTCCGGTGAGATGTTAAAGCGCACCATGATACCCGGATACATCGAGACGAAATCGATGCCGCCCACATCATGGTGCAGCCCGACCAGCGGCTGGTACACCAGCCCCCCCTGATCCGCAGCGATCAAATCCAGGGCGGTTTTGGGCCGCTCAGCCTGCTGTTTGCGCCAGGGTACCAGAACGCCATTGCGCAAAGCGGTAATCATCTGCATGGCGGAGATGCCCGATCCGGGGGAGACGCGTGCCGCAGTCTGCAATGGGAGGCCGGTGACGCGCGCGGTTTCCAGCGCGCCCTCCAGGTCATAATGTTCCCACATCATGGCATTGCCGCGGTCGATGTGACAGCGCCCGAACAAATGCACCTGCCGCCCGCGATGGATGATCTGACCATAGGAGAAATAGGAAATTTCGGGGTGATGGGCGGGCTGGCGGGCTGGATCGCGGTTGAGGGGCAAGGGCAGGCCGTGAGCGGCCGCGCGCTCTAACAAATGTGGCAGCAGCCAGGTATCGCCCCAGTTCGTGAGCAGCAAATCGGGATCGCAGCGCTGCAAAATAGCCCGCAAATTGACCAGCAAGGGGCGCTCAGGACGTAAATTCAGGTGATATTCGGACACAACCGGCCCGCGAAACTCCCCACTGCGCAGGGTGAGCCGGGCCGGCTCCCTGCGAGCCGGGTCAGCGTCCAGCTCCATTTGAAGGACGCGCAGGGGCGGCGGGGCGGGGTCCAGGTCCCAGGGTGTGTCAAGCGGCTCGATGGTCTGCACCCAGCCGTTTTCGTCCGCGTAGACCTGGCAGCGAGCCAGTGGGAATAGCTGGTGGCGCGCGGCGTAGCGCAAGGGCAGCTCAATATCGGCGTCGAAATAGTCAAGCTCAGGAAAGGACCGTGCAACCTCCTGGAACAGGAGGTTTTGGGCGATGGGATCGTTTGTCTCGATTGCGAGCACGGTGCGCATGGAATCGGAAAAGATATCTCGACGCGCTTCTCGTTTTAGAACCGGTTGGACAGGATGCGCTTTCAGAAAGCGCCACAGGCGGCGCAGAGCAGAATTGGCCCCGCCGGCATAAAAAGTCACTCGAAAGGGTTGGCGCAAATGATAGCGCCCTCCGTCCTCTCCAACCAGCCAGAGCGCCGCGCCAACCTGCGCTTCGGGATAGACATCCAACAGCCAGCCGTGCAGCGCGTTCATTCTTCGAGCGATAGGTCATAGCCCTGCAGGTCGTTCAGCAAGGTTTCCAGGCGCATGAGGCGTTTGTGTTCTTCCAACAGCATCGCCAGCAGGAACGTCTCGAACGGCAGAGGGTGGGCAGCATAGGCGGCGGCGGCCAGGTGCTGGTGGGCTGAGGCAAACAGGTCGTCCAGCGCCAGTTGATCCGGACGGCGCAAGGCGCGCCGGAAACGGTTGAACGAATCTTGCTCTTGCAAGAACGCCTGGGTGATGGATGGCAGGGTGCGTCCCATCGCGGCCTCCTAGAACAAATCGAGTTGGGAGATGGAGGATCGCCTGGCCTGGCCTGTCTCGAACACATCGTCCTGGAGCCAGAGCGTATCGGCAGCCTGTTGGACGGTTTCCAGCAGGCCCGTTGGATCGCTTTGCGCAGGGGCGGGAGGGCGCACGCTGGCGACCACGGGAGCCAGGAGGCTCAGGCGGCGCAGATGCAGCAGGCAGTTTTCGATCAGGCGGCGGCGCTCGAGGAGCGGAACGCTTTCATCGTAAAAGGTGTCCAGCAGGTCGATTACCAGGGTCGCACGAGCACTGGAGGGGGTCTCCTCAAGCAGAGCCAGGAGTTGGTAGCAGGTAAAGGCGCGCGCCAACTGGATGCGTTCCAGCGCGGCGTAAAGATCGGGGGCGCTTAATTTGCGCAGAATGCGCGCCGCCTCGCGCGCGTTGAAGCGATTGCCGCCGTCTATCACGCTTAGCGGGGCAAGCAGCGCCAGGCGGGCAGCCAAAGTCAACATCGTGCTACTGGCCGCATAGGGCCCGCTGATCAACAGAAAAGGGAAAGCGCCGGCGGCGCCTGGGGCCAAAAGGTCGGCCGAAAAGCCTTCACGGTTCGCATCCATGACTTGAGCATAGCGCAAACAGGGCTGCAAATCAATTCCCCCCTGGTGGAGAAGCGCGGGGGGCGCTGGGGGTAACCCCAAGGGGGAGCCATGATTGGGTCAAATATGGTAAAGCCCCCCAGATCTTGGGTATCTGGCTGGCCGAGTGTGGGAAAAAGAACCGGCTGGCTCATTGATTTTGTTGAGCCAACCGGTCGACGCTTGCGAGATTTATCCGGGATGTTCAGGAAGGCAAGGTTTACGCCCCGACTAAAAGATTATGGGGCTGGGCAAACCACGCCATCGCCATACACGCACGTGTTGAAAACTGTCCACCACCCTGCCGGGAACTGGAACATATTTGGCAGGCCGATGTAGACAATGCCGGGGTAAGCCCGGTCGATGCGCACATGCTCCTCGGGCCATTTCCAGTTGGAGATCGGAAACACGATCGTGCGCAGGTCGCCATTCCCGATGGTGTAATCGCCGCCAGTCGGCGGGATGACCCGCAGGTAGGGCTCGAAGAAGAGACCTTCTCCATGGGGGCCAAAATCTTTTAATGTGAAGGGGAAGGTGTTGTTGAAATTGATGACCAGGGTGGCTGTCCTCGCCGCTGGAGTGGCTGCGATACCCTCGGTTGTGTTCACGAGGGTGCCGGCTGGCGGGATCGCATCCGAAGTCCGGTCAAAAACGAGATAATCGTTTCGTTGGGAGGCAACGAACGCCGTCGTCGAAGTAGAAACCACCTGGTGAAGCGCATTGTAAATGGTGAGCGTGGCGGTGCCGTTGCTCCCAAAGGTATTAGGCGGGAAGCTGACGTGATAGGCGTGGGTCAGCAGCGCCCCGCGCGCTTGTGGGACGAGGTTGAACGCGACCTGGCTGACGCGGATGGTGCTGTCGTTGAGCGAGGTGTAGTTGAAATCTGTCTCGACGCTCAGGACCCAGTCGTTGTAATCGAAATCGTTGTCCTGCGTAATGCGCAAATCCTCGTAGCCAAATGAGATGTTGTATTTGGCAATGCCCGCCCTCGAGACCATAGGGATGTACAGTGTGTATATCTTCTGGCGCACTTCCACCGTAGAGGGGTCCGAGTCAGTAACGGGGACACCATTACCGTCTGCCTGACCAATGATGATGTTGGTAAAACCTTCTGTCACGTTGAACGCCGTGCATGTATAAGAGTAGGTTTCGCCAGGGGCCAGAGGCGGGATCTGATTAAGAGCCCTGGAGCAATCGGGCACCAGCTCGTCGGTTACGACGATGTTCGTCAGTTCCACCTCGCCGGTATTGGTGATCGTGATGGTGAAGGGCACGTCATCCCCAGGTTCAAATGTGCGGGTGTCTTCGCCCTCTTCCTGTTTGCTGATGTCGATCCCCGGGATGCGAACGGTTGAAGGATCTTGATCGGAAACAGGGGTTTTCCCCGCTTTTGCCGTTACACTGGCTATGTTCGTGAAGCCTGTGGTGACGTTGGGCGCCGTGCAGGTGTAGCTGAAGCTCTGCCCGACCGGTAAGCTTGCGAGCGTATGATCACAGTCGGGAACCAGGGGGTCGCTGACGTAAACATCGGTCAGGTCTACTTCGCCGGTGTTCGTGACGGTGATGGTATAGGTCACATCTGATCCCGCAGGGAAGGTGCGCGAATCTTCGCCCTTTTCTTGTTTGCTGATCATGATCCCGCCAATTTTGACCGTCGAGGGATCATGGTCATTGACCGGGTTGCCGCATGAATCTCTTGCGGTAACTTTGACAAGGTTTGTGAACCCCTGCGTGACATTATAAGCCGTACAGGAGTAGCTGGTTGATTCCCCGACTGCGAGGCTCAGACCTGATCTGGCACAGTCAGGAACGAGCGGGTCGGCGACGCTGATGCCGGATAGATCCGATTGTCCCGTGTTCGTTATGGTGATCTGAAACGGAACATCCGATCCGCTGGGAAAAACTCGCAGATCGTCTCCCTTCGCCTCTTTGGCGATAGAGATGCCGGATACACAAGCTACCTGTGCCTCGACAGCGGGCACCGAGTGGAAAAGGCTTGTGTAAAGCAGTAACAATCCAATCCCGAATAGAATTGCAAAACCGAATAATCTTAGTTTGTTCATCGTTGTATTCCTCCTTGATTCTGAAAATTACGAATTTCTACCCGTAAATTTTCAGCTTCGACTATTATATCTAAATTTATAATAATAATCTAAATTATAAACCTGAGGTTTACTCATACACTAAAACCCCCCGATTGAATATCGACCTCAGAACAAAAAAACCGGCCTTGGGGGCCGGTTTCGCTCTAGCTACTTAGAGAACCCATCTAATAAATTAGATCAGCGACCAGTCTGATTCTCTAGATCATCGCTTCCACGTACATAAAATACCCGAAGATTTTCGAAGTTAAAGAGCAAATATGTATCGAGTTCTAATTTCGATATCCTTGACACTATTATACGCTGTGTATTGAACCTTTGCAATAGCGGATTTCGGACTGTTTCAATTTCGGTTGGATAACGCTACGGCGCTGGCGCACACACCAGTTTGGCGAGCGAAGCGATCTGGCAAGATCACAAAAGAGATGGAGCGAGATGTTCGAATTAGCGCGGTTTATCAGCTAACGGTTAAGATTTGGTGAAATGGGTAAAGAAAAAACGAACTTGATTCTCATGCCGCCATCGCCGTCCTCTACCCAGATTTTCCCCCCATGTCCCTCGACGGCTAACCGGCAGTATGCCAGCCCCAGGCCGAACCCCCGTCTTTTCATTTCCATATTTGGGCCCTGGGTGAATCGTTCGAAAATTCGCTCGCGATCTTCGATGGGTATGCCCGGCCCTGTATCTGCCACACTGACCCATACTTTTCCGTCTTCTTGCTGGATTTTTACCGCGATTCGCCCATTCTCGGGTGTGTATTTCAACGCATTATCCAGCACGTTGACCATCACCCGCTCAATTTTCTCGCGATCGGCAACGATCGCAGGCAGACTCTGAGGGATATCCGTCTCAATGACCACGCCTTTGCGGGCAAGGATCGATGTGCGTTGAATTAATTCCTCGACCAGGGGCGGAAGCTCGAATTGGCTTATCTCGAAAGGCGCTTCCCCGCTTTCTATGCGGGAGACTTCTAACAAGGAATCGACCAGTCGTTGCAGCCTTTGGGTGCTGGCCTGGGCGATCCCGATTAAATCGCTGTTTGCTCGCAGCACGTCTACCGGCAGTACAAGGGAGAGCATCCTGAGCGAGATGCCGATCGCGCTAAGAGGATTGCGCAGATCGTGGATGATCAATTCGGTCGTTTCTTCGCGCAGACGCTGCAATTCTTCGAGCCGTTGTTTTTCACTTTGCAAAGTGGAGACTTGCTGTGTGAGCCTTCTTTCGCTTAAATCGCCCGTGCTGCGTGCTTCAGACATCCTCCGCAGGCGGGCGCTTAAAACCTCCATGATGCTCCGGCTCACCGATGGGATGGTCCTCTGAAGCTGTTCGAAGTTGGCGCGGTTTAAGCCCAAAAGGCGCGTGTCTTCCAGGGCGACGATCGATGCGCTGCGAGGTTGATGTTCTAACAGCGCCATTTCCCCAAAGATTTCCCCCGCGCCCCGATAGGCTAAAATGGTCGGAGATTGAAGGTTGCCTTTTACGATCACGACCTGGCCCGACCAGACCAGATACATCGCGTCGCCCTCATCTCCCTCATGAAAGATTACTTCACCACGGGTGTAGGAGTGTTCTGTGAAGGATGGGCTGAGTTGATCCCGGTCAGCGGAGACCAAGAGCTCGACCAGTGGCGAGGTATATACAATTTCGGAATCTTCCGGATGAATTTCTCTTGATGCCAGGAAGAATTCGAGCATCTCTGGAGAAACAAGTTCGACTTCGGCCAAATCCCTCTCTCCAAGTATGACTTGCTACTTCGTCAAACGCATGTTTGAAGTTCTTATTATCTCTTTGTTCATAGATATTATATAACATTATAAATACTTGTCAAAATTGAATCTGTTAAAAGGATGCAACAAATTTTATTGAAGGGTGCAAGCGTTTTTTCGATGGTTCCATACAATTATGCAATGATGCCTATCCAAACCCGCGTACGATTGTATAATTGATTGAGATCGAAGTTGTGCCTGACATCCTGCCGCGATCAAAATCGAGGTAACGACAGCGTAGAAATTGGATTATGAATAGAGAAAACCGGCCCATTCTTCTCGTTGAAGATAACCCAATGGATGTGGATCTTACTCAGCGCGCCTTTAATCG
>JADYYC010000380.1 GCA_020853835.1 Anaerolineales bacterium | reverse complement strand
GAGAAGGAGGGCATGGCCGGCGTGCCCTGCCCTGGGTAGGTCTGCGGGCGGGTCGAGACCAGCCTGCCGCTGGAGACGGTCGCCACGATGTAGTCCTCCAGCGAGCCGGCCCAGTTCACCTCTTCGAGGCGGTAGTCAAAGAAATTGCGGTCGTTGAGCGGCGGGCACAACCCCGGAATGCCGGTGCCCTGCGTGCCGTGACAGCGGCTGCACTGCTGCTCGAACAGGGCAGCCCCCTGCTCGATGGCGCGGGCGTGCGCTGCGGCGTCCTGCCTTGTCATGCGCTGGTTTTCGTTGATCCCGTAAATCAGCACCACCGCGCCGGTGACCAGGATGAAGAGCATGCTCAAGAAAATCTGGATGCTGATCTTGCTCATGGTTTACTCGCTCCCCCGTGCTGCGTGGAGGAAGATGTGGCGTTCATAGGTGCTGGTCTCACCGTTTTCGTTGGGCCACAGAATGCGCATCGTGATCTTCTTCAAGTCGATCTGCCAGTCCTCGATGATCATCAAGGCCTGATTTCCCTCCGGCAGGCGGCCGTTGGCGACCATTTCGTGCACAGAATTGCCGTAAAGCTGGAAGACCTGCTCAAACTGTGGGCAGCCGTAATCCAGCGTGGGACACATATCCACGGTGGGCGTCACGCCCACTTCGTAGCTCCCCGCGACGAGCTGGTCGAACGGGACTTCGCGCAGCGGCCCGACCCCTTCCTCCGGCGCCATGTCCTGGATGATGCGCGTGGCGGCGTCCGATTCGATCCCGTACACCGGCAGCCCCATGTAACTCAGCACGACCAGCGCCAGCACTGCCAGGACGCCGATCGCCACCGCTATCGGACGCTTGTACATCGAGCGGTAAGGGTTGCGGTCGATGTAGGGCAGGGCGATCAGGAGCGTGACCAGCACGCCGGGGATGACGAGCCCCATGAGAATCTTGTCGCCCAGCTTGAGCATGCCCTGCAGCCACCAGAAGTACCAGGGCGCTTTGGTGTCAAACGGCGTGACCTGTGGGTTGGCGACCGATTCGAGCGGGGCGCGGTAATGGAACACGGTGACCGCCAGCACCACCAGCAGCAGTCCCAGGCTGACGAGGAAGACCTCGTGGGTGAAGAGGTCGGGGATGAAGTCGATGCGCGTTTTGGCAACCCGTTTTTCCTCGGGCGAGATGTCGCCTTCTTCAATTTTCGCCGGCAGCGAGATGCCGTGCTCGCGGGAGACTTTGTAATAGTGAATGCTGATCACCAAAACGGCGGCCAGCGGCAGCAGCACGACGTGCAGCAGGTAGAAGCGCAACAGGCCGTTGGCGGCGATGTCGGGCGAGCCGCGCAGCAGCAGGTTGAGCTGGGTTCCGACCAGCGGGGCGGCTTCGACCATGCTCGTGCCCACGGTGACCGCCCAGTAGGCTAACTGGTCCCAGGGCAGGAGGTAGCCGCTAAAGCTCAGCAGCATGGTGATACCGAGCAGCACCACGCCGGTCAGCCAGGTGAAGGAGCGATCTTTCTTGTAAGAACCGGTCAGGTAGGTGCGCAGCATGTGCAGGACGGTGAAGATCACCATCGCCTCGGCGCCGAAGCGGTGGATGTCGCGCAGCATCTGACCATAAGGGACGTTCGTCATCAGTTCGATGATCGAATCGTAGGCTTTCTCCGGCGAGGGGGTGTAATAGACCATCAGGATCAGCCCGGTGAAGAGCTCCACGAAGAAGAAAAAGGCAGTGAAGAAACCCAGGCGCCAGGTGTGGGTGAAGATCGTGCTGCCAAGCTCATAATAGCGGGGGCGGATGTGGAATAAAAAGCTGGTTGTATGGACTTTGTAGCGTGGGTTGGGTTTCTCGGTGGGCGGGTCGCCGCGCATGACGGCCCGCAGCTCGTTGATGCCCAGGCCAGCGGTGATGATGCGGACGCGCTTGTCCGTCGCCTCGATCATCTTCTGGCGCAGGTCCTGCAGGTTAAGGGATTTCAGCATAGTGTTTGCTCCAAAAATAAGCTGGCTCTTTGGGATGCGCTTGGCGGAGCCGCCGGAGATACGGCTTTAGTTAGCCGTGAGCTTTTCCAGTAATCCGGCTGCCGGTGTTGACCTGGATGATTGCCTCTGGATTGTCGGGCAGGGGCATAGGCCCGCCGTCGTCAGGGGTCTGCGCCAGCACGTCTCCGGTGGCAGGGTCGACGGCCTGCATCACGAACCGGTCCAGAGAGCGCGGCGCCGGTCCTTGAATATAATCGCCGTTCTTTTGAAACTGCGAGCCATGACAGGGGCAGACGAACTTGAATTCCTGGTCTTTCCAGTTGAAGAGGCAACCCAGGTGCGTACAAACTTTATAGAGGGCAAACGCCCCGTCCTCGGTGTTCGAGAGCCAGAACTTCACTTTTGGAAAGTTGCCCGGCCCTGCATCCACGCCTGGAACTTCCGAGACCTTGCCGACCGTGACCACCCCGCCGAACTCGCCTTCCTTGAACCTCGGCATGGAGAACAGGTAGGTCATCCCGGCCACGTTGACGGAGAGAAATCCCAGCGATACGAGCCAGGCAAAAGTCAGGAATTCGCGGCGGTTGACCGGTTTTTTCAATTCTGTTGGCTGCGGCTCTGGCTTGGCCATATTATTCCTCCACGATTTCAAATCAGAGAATAATACCCCGATTTGTCCGCGGGCATTATAGCATACGTAAAATGCGCCAACAAGACAAAAATGGTCATTCGCTTATCCCATAGTCGGGTGATTCGCCCATCACCCGTTCTGGTTATTTAGAATCATCTCGGGGTATAATCTTTGCGACCGCCTGGTCGTTCATCCTTTGCTATGGGAGGCGTGCATGAGCCTGGTCGATTTACACGGGCGCCTGGGACACACAGCTTTGTACTTTACGATCATCATGGCGCTGTGGGGGTTCTGGCGCTTCTTCCGCCGCCAGGGGTTGGACAGCAGCTATTGGGGCGCGGCGGTGATCGCCGAGATCCTGTACCTGGTTCAGGGAGGGCTGGGCGCGTTCCTGTATTTCAGCGGCATCGGCAACTTGACCGGCAGGGGCATCCACATCCTCTACGGGGTTGTGAGCGTGCTGGTGATCCCGGCAATCTTCTTCTTCACCCGCGGCGAGGAATCGCGCCGACCGATGCTGGCTTATGGGGCGGGGTTTCTGTTCCTGGTAGGCATCCTGCTGCGCGGGATCGTCACCGTCGGCGGGTGATTCCGCCAAACTGGCAGGCATGAAGCGTATGAAGACATCCTCGCGATGAAGGTTCGCCTGACCCGCCGCGAATACCTCAAGCTGACCGGCCTGGGCGGCGCGGCTGCGCTCCTCGCCGCGGCGGGCGGCTGCCAGAGCCTGGGACCGCCCACCGAGGACGGGCTGGCGGCAGGCCGCTACTGGGGGCCCCTGCAGCGGGTGCGGGGCGTCCCGCTCCCGGCGCTGCCTATTTCCTGGGAGGCTGCGACCGCCCGCGTGGGGGAGATATTCAAAGCTTATGCCCCGCACGAGATCGTCTTCCTGCTCGGGCTCTATCCCGATCATCTCAATCACCTGGCGCGCCTGATATCGCGCAGCCTGGGCGGGGCGGGCGTCTTGCGTTTCGACGCTGGCTCGGGCTTCGAGGCGCGCCTCACCCTGCTGGACGCCTGCCGGAAGCTCTATGGGTACGCGGGGCAGCCCGTTTTCGACCTCGCAACGCCCGAGGTGATCTTTTCGTTTGGCGCAAGCTTTACCGAGTCGTGGCTTGCGCCGGCGGGGGCCGCGCCGGATGGCGGGCCCGGGGCGGCTTTTTCGCGCATCAACCCCGCCGCCTATGTGGTGCAATTCGAGGCGCGGCGTTCGCCTGCGGCGGCGTTCGCTGACGAGTGGATCCCGGTTCGCCCCGGTTCCGAAGCGCAGCTTGCCCGAGCGCTGGCGGGTCTGGTTGGGGGAGGCCCCGCATGGGCGGGGCTCTCAACGGCGGGGCGTGATTTACGCGCAGCAGAACGCCAGACCGGGGTGCCCGCGCGGCAGCTCGTGCGGCTGGCCCGGCTTTTCGCCCGCGCCGGGCGCCGCTTGGCGCTGCCCGGCGGAGCGGCGCTCAGAGCCGCGGGCGGGCTGCAAGCCGCGCAGTGGATCCTGGCGTTGAATCGCTTGAATACCGGCTCCGAGGACCTTTCGGATTTTTTCCTGGCTCCGCCGGGGCCGCTTTACCCCGAACTCGCGAGCCAGCCGGCGAGCGCGGCCGAGGTCTCCGCGCTGGTCCAGAACATCGAGCTTGGGCGCGTCAAAGCTCTGTTTGTCCACGGGGTCGATCCGCTGGCGGTCTTTCCGCACGCCTATCGTTTTGAGCGGGCGCTGGACAAGATCGAGCGGCTGGTCAGCTTCGCTACCTACGTGGACGGGATTTCACGGCGTGCGGACCTGGTCCTGCCGGATCACGCCCCCGGCGAGGGGTGGGGGTATCAGGTTCCGCCTCACCTGGCCGATCAGGGCCGGGTGGAGTTGCTTCGCCCGCATGGGGCGCCGCGCTTCAACACGCGCGCCACCGCCGACGTGCTGCTCGGGGCGCTGAAGGCCTCGGCGGGCCCCGCAGGGGGGTTTGATTTTCAGGACGAGCGGGATTTTCTCTCCCGTTCGACCGCGGCGCTGGATGCCGGCGAAAGCGCCTTTCGAAGGTTGGCGAGCGAAGGCGGGTCAAACGGCTGGTGTTATGCGGAGCCGCGGCGTTTTCCACCCGTTACGCTGCAAAAGCCAACCCGAGAAGCGGACGGCGGGCTGCCTCCGCAGGTGGAGGGTTCGCCCCATGAGGTCTATCGCCTGCTGATCTACCCGGCAGACGGCGGGGTGCGCCGTTCATCCGGCCCGCCCTCGGCGGAGATCCATCCGTCCCGGGCGGAGCGCTCCGGTTTCAAGCCGGGCGACCTGGCGCTGGTCCGGACGGCTGCTGGCTCGCTGTGCGTTCGCATCTCGATCAATCCCGGTCTCCACCCGGACGCCCTGGCGCTCGCGGCGGCCCCGGACGATCTTGGGGATGAGCTTGGCGGCCGCGCCGGTCTCTCCCGCCCGATCGACCTGGCAGGCCTGGCTCAGAACGGCGCCGGCGACCTGGTCGTCACCGGTCTGCCGGCCCGCCTCGAACGCCCGGTTTGACATAAAAAGACGTAGGACAAGCATTTCGCTTGTCCTACCTGGCGGAGAGGGCGGGATTCGAACCCGCGAACCCTCATCGGGTTACACGCTCTCCAGGCGTGCGCGTTAGGCCAGACTACGCAACCTCTCCACATGCTCCAGCTTATGCAGTTTTCCGCCCGCGGGCGCAGGGGATTATACTATGAATCCCCGCCCCTTGTGGCGCGTTTTCGTATGCGCAGCCGCGCAGGCCTTCGCTGCGCCTCAAGAGCCGGCTCAGTCAGGGAACAGCTTCGCTAACAGCTCGGGTGTGTAGCGTTCCACTATCTCGGTTGAGATGCTGTTGGCGCGGCAGATCTCGGCGTACAGGTCGGCGCTGGGGCGCTTGCGGCGGGCGAGGGTTTCCACGTCCAGCTCCCACAACCCAAAGCGCTGGCTCCAGCCGCGTTCCCATTCGAAGTTATCCACCAGCGTCCAGTGGAAATAGCCCTTGATGGGGTAGTTATTGTTGAGCGCCCTCCAGACCTGGTGCAGGTGTTCCACCAGGTAGCGCGGCCTGAGGCCGTCCTGGCTGTCGTTCACCCCGTTCTCGGTGATGACGATCGGCAGGTTGTAGCCGTGGCACCACTCCAGCGCCCGGAACAGCCCTTGCGGGACGTTGGCGATGAAACCGCCCTGGCTGACCTCATATGCGGGGTCGTAAAAGCGGCGCGTAAACAGGTCCGCCGTGCGCCCCGGCTTGAAGGCCACCAGCTCCTCGGTGTAGTAGTTCAGCCCCAGGTAATCCTGCGTCCCTTTGGCCTGTGGGATGTTCGCGTTGCCGGACGGGAAGCGCAGCCTGCCGGTCTGCAGGGCGCGCGGAAAAGCGTCGTTGAGGTAGTTGTGGAAGAGGCGCGCCGCCAGACGGTCGAAGGGCGAGCGGGTGGCGGGGCGGAAGCCGCGATAGTGCTGGGCGATCCCCACCCGGGCCACCGGCTGCACCTCCTTGATGGCCTGGTAAGCGGCGGCGTGCGCTCGCACCAGGTTTGCCATCACCCTGGCGGTGGACTTCAGGTCCTTCTTTCCGGGAGGGAAATCGCCCATTAAATAGGATAAGATCGCATACAGGCTCGGCTCGTTGAGCGTCACCCACAGGTTGCAGTATTCCTTGAGCGCCTCGACCGTTTTTCGTGCGTAGACCGGAAAAAGCTCGGCCGCCCGCTCGTTCTCCCATCCGCCCTGCTCGGCCAGCCAGAGCGGGTCGCTGAAGTGGTGGAGCGTGATGAGGGCGGTCATGTTGCGATCGTTCAGGCCGCGCGCCATCTCGCGGTAGCGGTCAAGGGCGGTTTCGTCCCATCGATCGGGCAGCGGCTGGACGCGGCTCCACTCGATCGAAAAGCGGTGGGCGTTTTGAGCGCTCTCAGCCGCCCGGTCGAAATCCTCGCGCCAGCGCCCGCCCCACCAATCGCAGGCCGCCCCCGACCGGTCTCCGTTCAGGATCTTGCCAGGCTGCCCTTCCCAGGCCCACCACTGGTTGTTGCGGTTGTAACCCTCCACCTGGTGTGAGGAGGTGGCGGTGCCCCACAGAAAGCCGCGCGGGAAATGAAATGTGGCTCTTGGCATGCTGAACTCCGTCGCTTGTTTTTTTTATGGTATCCTCAAGATTATAAAGTAAAACCGCCCGGGAAAAGGAAAGGAGCCATGAGCGAGGCGTATATCATCTCTGCTGTGCGGACGCCGGTCGGCTCCGGCAAGCCGCAGGGCGCTCTGAGCCCGGTCGCGCCGGTGGACCTAACGGCGCTGGTCATGGCTGAGGCGTTGCGCCGTGGAGGCGCGCAGCCGGCCTGGCTGGATGATGTGGTGTGGGGATGCGTCACGCCCATCGGCGACCAGGGGGCCAACCTGGCGCGCCTGGCGGCGCTCAAGGCCGGGTTCCCTCCCCAGGTGCCGGCCCTGACGCTCAACCGCATGTGCGGGTCGGGGCAGCAGGCCGTCCATTTTGCTGCCCAGGCGGTGCTGGCGGGGGACATGCATCTTGTCCTGGCGGGGGGGACGGAGATGATGTCTCACCAGCCGCTCGGGGCGGATTACCCGGCTGCGTGGCCGGCGGACTTTCCCTATGAACTGGTGCACCAGGGGATCAGCGCCGAGATAATGGCCGAGAAGTGGTCGCTCGAGCGCGCCGCGCTGGACGACTTCGCCTATCAGAGCCACCTGCGCGCCATGCACGCCATCCAATCCGGCCGCTTCGAGGATCAGATCCTGCCGGTGCGCCGCCCGGACGGGCGGGAAGTCCGCCAGGACGAGGGCGTGCGCATGCCGCCCGACCGTGAGAAGATGACCGCGCTGCCGCCGGTCTTCAAGCCCGACGGGGTGGTCACTGCCGGCAACGCCTCCCAGATCAGCGACGGCGCGGCGGCGCTGCTGGTCGCCTCGCCGCAGGCGGTGGGGCGTTACAACCTGACGCCGCGGGCGCGCATCGTCGCCCGGGTCGTGGTGGGCTCCGACCCGGTGCTCATGCTGGACGGGCCCATCCCTGCCACGCGCAAGGCGCTCCAGCAGGCCGGCCTGGAACTCGAGCAGATGGACGTGATCGAGGTCAACGAGGCTTTCGCCTCGGTGGTGCTGGCCTGGGCGAAGGAGCTGGGGGTCGAAGACTTTGCGCGGGTGAACCCCAACGGCGGCGCGATCGCGCTGGGCCACCCGCTTGGCGCCACCGGCGCGGTGCTGATGACCAGGCTGCTGCACGAGCTCGAACGCACGGAAGGCGCCTACGGCTTGCAGGTTATGTGCATCGGCCACGGGATGGCGACCGCCACGATCCTGGAGCGGCTATGAGCGAGACCGTCTATCTCGGGCTTGGAACCAACCTGGGCGACCGCCAGGCGAACCTGGAGGCGGCCTGCAAAGCGCTCGAAACCCGCCTGCAGGTGCTGGCGAAATCCTCTGTCTACGAAACGCCCCCCTGGGGCTACCTCGACCAGCCCAAATTCCTGAACATGGCTTTGAAGGCGCAGACCGACCTGTCCCCGGTCGAGCTTTTGAAATTACTCAAGGAACTGGAAACCTCTTTGGGACGCCGCCCGGGCGAGCGCTACGGGCCGCGGGTGATCGACATCGACATCCTCTTTTACGGCAGCCTGATCCTGAGACAGGCTGGGCTGGACGTTCCCCACCCGCGCCTGGCCGAGCGCGCTTTTGTGCTCGTCCCGCTGGCGGAGATCGCCCCCGACCTGCGCCACCCCGTGTCGGGGTTGACGGTGCAGGAGATGTTGGATCAAATCGATGCTTCGGACATCAAGCTGCAACCGCCTTCCTCGGCCG
>JADYYC010000379.1 GCA_020853835.1 Anaerolineales bacterium | reverse complement strand
GCGGCGATGCGTGCATCCAGCCGGGCTTTCCGATCGGACCAAACACCGAAGCAGCCGCTTTGCGCCAGATCTCGGCGGTGTAGCCGAAGTTCTTTCGGATTTGAGGATTTAACCAATCGAGCAGCCCAGCGACCCACGCGGCCAGGCGCTTCTTGAAAGAAAGTTTGGATTTTGCCCGACGGTGCTCGGCCTGATAACGGCGCAAAGCATCCAACAGCACCCTGGCGTCGCTACCCGTCCCGCCGGGCAGCCTCCCGACCGGCCATTCGGGGATAAAATAGTTATTGTCCCGTGTTGCATACGGATTGTCAGAGGGCACGTCCTCGTCCGGGTCATTCATCGGGTTGGGGAGGTGATGAAAGGGGACGATCTCCGGCCCGCCCAGGATAAGCAGCGCGCCAATCCGGGCGCCCTGATCCGCCAGCGCCTCATCCAAATCGGCCAGCATCAACTTCAAGCCCCACGCATCATCCGGCCTGACCGGCTTTGCGCCGAGAGCCGCAGCGCAGTCCGGATCATCGGCGAACAAGACTCTGGCCCCCCAACCGGGGCGGCTGCGAACCGCCGCGCCAAGTTGGGCCATCTCGCTCTCCAGCAAACCTGCCACCGCCGGCCCATAGACCGCTTTCAGGCGCTCCCGGAAGGTCAAAATCACATAGATCGGAAACCGGCCGTCGCGGGATTTGACCCCGGGCAACTTGAGCCGCTGTGCCAGGCCGTCCAGTTCCTGTTCAATGGCGCTCATTTCCTGGTTGAGGGGCCGCGATTTGCGTTCGGCGCGTTTGCTGTGCGCCGGCTCGTGCGCGGCGCTTTCCACCGGCCGCGGATCGGGGGCAGGCGCTTCTTCAGCCAGGGTCTGCTCACCAACCGGTGGGTGAGAATCGATCTCACGTGTCTTATCGCCCACAGGAGGCGCCGCCTCGAATGGAGGAACGCGAACTGGTTCGCTCGCCTCGCTGGTATCCGTTGGAACGTCTTCCATGCCTGTCGAAAGACGATTCCACCCCAGGCGGGCAGCCACCGGAGCCGGGATCATCAAGCTCAAGTTGAGCTGAGCCGAAGCCGGCCAGAGCGAGCGGTAGGGGTGTTCAGCGCCCCACAGGCGCCTGGCGGTTTGCCCCTCAATATCGCGCGCGGCCGCCTGATGCAGCAGCGCCACGGCCGGTCCGGACAGGCCGCGCTCGAGCGACCAGTCCGCCAGGCGCAGCGCAAACACGATCGTATCCGGCCAGCGCACATGATAGGCTTGCGCAAGCTCATAACGGGCGTCGAGCGAAGCGTTTGGATCGAGCGCCTGGTGCTGTAATTGTGTCACCCCGATGAGCGGATGGGCCGGCCCATTATCCCAGGCCTCCTGGATCAGATTCTCTGCCAGACGTAGATCGCCCTGTGCCAACGCCAGTCTTGCAAACCAGAGCGGACCGCCCCAGGAGGCAGGCTGCCACCCCTCCCGATTGCGGCCTGTCAGGGCATACCAATGCGCCTGAACATCGGTTTCGAAAGCTTGCAACTGAACCGGCCCACCCATCCCGGCGCTTTCTGCGCCCCAAGTTGCTGCGTCAGCCTGGTGCAGCTGCTCGATGAGATCCACCAGGGCTTCAACCGCCTCAAGGTATTCTGGATCGGCGGCGCAAAGCCCTCGCAGAACCCGCAGCGCCTGTGGGAACCTGTTTTCCCCCACAAGGGCGCGCGCATAATACAAACCCGCTCTCAAATCACCCGGATATGCCGCCAGCCAGCCCAGGATCGCCTGGCGCGCAAATCCATGTTCACGGCAAGCCAAAGCGTTCTGAACGACCCAAAGATAATCCGATCGTTCCAGGGGCCTGTGCAGCAATTGTGGACTGGTGAATGTCATTGATAATCCCATCCAAAGATGTTTGTTCACCTGGTTTCGCCGGGTATCAGCCGGCGGCTGTGCACCAGGTTAAGCGCAACCACCGCGCCGAGCAAGCGGTGGACAGACACTTCATTGGGCGCGATTTGAGCCGCGCGGCGCAGCATCGCTTCGGCGGCCATGTAATCTTTGTTATCTTTCAGCACCATCCCGGCCTGATAATACGGCCGGTGGTCGTCGCCAGCCACGTTGATGGCTTTTTGATAGATCTTCAGCGCTTGTTGATATTCACGCCGTTCCTGATAAACCCGTCCAAGCTCCAGGTACGCGTCCAGGTGGTCTGAAGAAAGGGCGATGGCCTCGCTCAGGTGATGGATCGCCTGGTCAAGCTGGCCGGATTGGCGCATGTGCAGACCGATCATGGTGTGCAGATCAGCCCGCTGCTTGAGGGTCAACCCTTCCAACTCCTCTTGCAGTGCCAGGCGCGCCGCCTGCATCGCCGCATCCAGCTTGCCCGTCTCTTTCAGCCAATCCGCCAGCAACGCCAGGAAAGCGGCCTGGCGAGGGTTCTGAGCCACCAGCTCTTGCAGCGCCTTCAAACCCCATTCAAGCCCGCGAGAGCGTTTGATTAATTGCAGCCGCTCGAGCTGCACCGGGATGGGGTTCTCGAATGCCGGCAGGGCGCGCTCGATCGCCTCCAGGGCTTCTGCAGGACGATCCAAGCCTTCCAGGGCTTTGGCCGACAGGTACAGCGCCTGGGGGTGGCCCTGGTCGGAGCGCAAAATGGTCTGGAGCCGCCCCAGCGCGCCGCGGTAATTTTCCGTTTGCAGGGCGATCTCGGCCCTCAAGAGCAGCGCTTCGACGGGGTCGTCGGCATACTCGATCGCTTTTTCGGCGCTCAGCGCGGCCTGATCCATATCCCCTGCCTGAAATTGTGCCCTCGCCTGCGCCAACCAGCCGAGGGGGTTCCTCGGATCCTGGCGGGTGACCTGGTCGAGGTACTGGAGCGCCTGGCGCGCCTGTCCGCTCTCCAGATAGATCTGGCCAAGCTGCAAGCGGTGGTCGCTGTGATCCGGCTCCAGCGCGGCTGCCTTCTCGTAGTAACCGATCGCGGAGGCAAGCTGCTGAACCCGATTCAAGTCCGGCCTGGAGGACAGGATCCGGGCGGCGAAGGCTTGCCAGCGCGGCTCCTCCGGCCATTCCGAAAGCGCGGCCTCGACCGCCTTGAAGGCGGTCTGGTTATCCTGATGCCGGTAGTAGATCTTGGCCGTCAAGAATTTCAACATCGCCGGCGCTGGCCAGCCGTTTGCTTGCAGGCCGGGGTCTTCAAGCAGGTCATTCAACATCTGGACGGCGCTCTGAGCATCCGGTTCAAGCAAGGCGAACTGAACAATCACGCTCGGATCCGAGCGAAAATCGCGCCCGTCAAACGTGGGGTGCCAGCCGACCTCGGCGGATTTCACCGCCCTTTCATGCGCCCCACACCGCCGGTAAGCCATGACAAGCGCCACAATATCCTCGATATCCGGCATGATCGTCTGGAGCAGGAATTCGAGCGCGGCCGCGTTTTCGAGCGTGGGGGCGTAGAGCGCCTTGCCCCGCCTGGCGCACAAACCGATTGAGCGTTTGATCTCGACATCCCAGTCCTGCATCAGGCCCTCGGGCTGCAAAATGGCGACGCAGCCGGCTTTCGCGGCGGCTTCCCGCAGGCTTTTCTCAAACTCGGCTTGAGCGCCATCGGCAAGCATCTCCGCGCCGGGGGCGTGTTGGACAACTTCAAAGTCCTGACAGAGCGCTTGCGCCTCTGCACAGACCAACAAGGCTTCGGCCAGTTTGAAGTGCGCCAGCGGTTCCTCGGGGAACATCACGACCATCTGGCGGAAGATGGAGAGCGCCTCAGACCACTGGCGGTTTTCGAGCGCCGCCATCCCGATCGAGGTCAGCTCGGCGATAAATTCGTCCTTGCTGGTCGCCGGCTCAACCCCGGGCTGGTTCATCTGCTGGCGCATCCATTGGCGCAGGGCAGCCCGGCAATCACGATCGCCGGCTTCCCGATCGCCGCGCCGGTAAGCCACCCGGCCGCGGATCGCCAGCTCCCGCGCCGATTCGAGCGATTGGGCGCTCAGGCTTTGAACCGCCTGGACTGCGGCCTCCTGCTCGCCGGCTTCCAACGCCAGCTCGGCCCTGAAGAGAGCCTGCTCGAAGCCGCCGTAATCGGGGTCTGTTTCCGGAACGGCTTTGGTCAAATATGCAAATGCCCGCCGTGGACGCAGGGCGGTGAAGGCCAGCCTGGCCGCCAGCTCGAACAAATCCTTCCCAATATGGTCTTCAGCGGTCTCATCAAGCGAAGCAATCGCCTGCTCTACCTGCTGCAGAGCGGCGGGCAGATCCCCCGCGGTGCGCAACAGGCGCGCCTGGCGGTAACGCAACCCGGGGTCATCCGGCCAGCGTTTGATCGCCTCGTCCAGCACAGCCCGGGCCTCTTCATTCCGACCCAGGCTCATCAGGAGGTCGGCCTGTGTGTAATAAAAGTCCAATCGCATCGGATCGAGCGCAATGGCCTTCCCGATGCCTTTCAGGGCTTCATCCAGTTCGCCCAATGTCTCGAGGGCTTTGACCAGGGTCTCGAATAAACCTATACGCACCACAGGTTCGACATCTTGATCGCCGACGACCTCGATCTGGTGGAGCGATTTGCGCAGCAATATCACGGCCAGGCGCGCATCCCCGGCCTGGAACACCGCCGCGCCCGCCTGGTAAAGCTCTTTTGCGCTGATCTTTTGCAGCGCCGTATCGAGCATCGCCAACTTGCGGAACGCCTCCAGCGCCTCTTCCAGCTTTCCAGAATTGAACATCAGATTTCCCAGCCGCAGCAAGAGGTCCGCCCGGTCCGGCGCCTGTTCGAGCGCGGCTCGCAGCGCTTGAATGACCTCGGTCTGGAGCTGAGTCCTGGACATGACGGGCTGTTCGAGGAGGCGCGCGCCCTGGTCGATGAACCAACATAATCCCCCCAGGTCGTTGGGGGCTAATTCCAGGGCGGTCCGTGCAGCCTGGACGGCGTCCTGTGCCAGCCCGGTAGCGAGGTAGGCTTCGCACAGCGACTTGTGGAGTTGAGCATTGAGCGGCTCGCTTTGGGCGGCCTCTTGCAGCGCGGCTACGGCCATCTCGGGCAATTCCAGCTTTAGCGCGTTCATCCCCAAACCCAGAGCCAGGCGGGTCTGGCGGTCGGGGTCACGGTTACCGGGCTCCTCTAGGGCAGCTCGAAAAGCTTCCAGCCCTTTTTCCCACTCGCCCGCGTTGGAATAAGCTTCTGCCAGGAGCATGCGCGCTTCGGCGCGCAATTCAAGATCGTCCTCCAACAGGCTTTCATAGCCGCCGGGGCTTCCGTCGGGACCGATGCCCAGACATTTCTGCAGGAAGGGGAGCGCCCGGCGGGCGCCAGAAGCCGGGTCGCCGAGTATCATCAGCGCCCGTGCAAGATCCAGGCACGGGCCTGGGTCTGTAGGACAGCTCCGCACAACCCCGGTCAGGATCGGAATTGCCTTCTCCGGCTCGTTCAGTTTTAGCAGGGTGCGGGCAAAGACGAACCCCATCTGCGGGGTGATGGCTACAGGATCGCTCTCGAACGAAAAATCCGATGACGTCGAGAGCGCCTGGCTGATCGTTTGATAAAGCGGTTCCAGGGTCTGGCGCGCTTCATCGAGCCGGCCAAGTTGGAACAAGGTCTCGCCCAGGCGGATCGTGGCGTTTTGGGTCTCTTTCACCGAGGCTGAGGCAGCCAGCGCGCGGCGCAAACAAGGGAGCGCCAGGGTCGGCGCGCCCT
>JADYYC010000378.1 GCA_020853835.1 Anaerolineales bacterium | reverse complement strand
TGGAGCGCGATCGCAACCGCCTCGCGCACCCTCCAGCGAGGGTCGCTCGCAAACGCCCGCAGCTCCACGAGCAAATCTCCCTGTCCCTCGGCGATCAGCCTCCCCAGCCCGCATACCCCGCAGAACGCCAGGAACTCGCCAGGCGTATTGGTCGGGGCTGTATCGGGATCGAAGGAATTAAGGTGGTGGAAAAAACCCGGTTCGCCCAGCTCGACGACTGCCTGCGCCAGCTCGAGGTTGCCGCGCGGCCCAGGCAGCCCCGATTCAGCACGCAGATACGCCTCCCATTCCGCCGCCGGCAGCGCCCTCAGGCGTTCCCGGTAGGCTTCAGCTTTCCCCATCTTCGCTCATCTTCAGCATCACCGGGCAGTGATCCGAACCCATGACCCCGTCCATGATCACCACGTCTTCCACCCGTTCGTGCAAGGTTTTCGAGACCAGGAAGTAATCGATCCGCCAGCCGATGCCGCGGCTGCGCGCATTCGCGATAAACGTCCACCACGTGTACTGTATCCGGTCGGGGTAGAGGGCCCGATAAGAGTCGACAAACCCCTTATCAAGATAGCGGTCGATCCAGACCCGCTCTTCGGGCAGGAACCCGGTGTTGTTCTCGTTCGCCTTGGGGTTTTTGAGGTCGATCTCGCGATGCGCGGTATTGAAGTCGCCCGTGAGGATGATCTGCTGCCCCTTGGCGTGCAAGTCGTCGCACACTTCCAAAAGATGGGCGTAGAAATCGAGCTTGAAAGGCACGCGCTCCAGGGCGCGCCCCCCGTTTGGAAAGTAGATGTTGAAGAGCGTGAATCCGGGGTATCTGAGCCAGATCACTCGCCCCTCGGAATCGAAACGCGGCGCGCCGATTCCCGCGCCGGTCTCCAAAGCCGGCTGGTTTGTAAACACAGCCACGCCGCTGTATCCCGCCCGCTCCGCCGGGTTCCATATAATTGAAGGGTAAATTTCAGACAGCCGCTGCAGCGCCCCTTCATCGAGTTGTTCGGGGCGGGCGCGCACCTCCTGCAAGCAGAGCGCCTCGGGCGGGTCGTCCTCGACCCACTCCAGCAGCCCCTTTTTCAGCGCCGCGCGCAGCCCGTTGACATTCCAGGTCGTGATGCGCACGCCTCACCTGCCGCCTTCGGGCAGCGGCGCCAGTTCGACCAGGACCGCCTGGGCGATCTTTGGGCCGATCACCTGTTCATCCGCCCCCTCGTCCAGCACGAACCGCAGCGTCCCGTCAACCGGGTTGCGCTGTGTGATGCGGATCGCCGTCCCGAGCTGCAAGCCAATCGAGTTGAAATACTCGAAGAGTTCCTCCTGGCGCCCGTCAAGCTGGCGCACCCGCCCGATATCGCCCGCCTGCAGCCGGTCCAGCGGGATGAAATTGGGATCGACAAACAATTCCAGGCTGCGGTTCGGAATTGGCTCGCCGTGAGGATCGTAGAGCGGCTCCCCCAACACCGCTGCGATGCGGTCCTCCATGTAGGGGGAAATCACATGTTCGAGCTCCTCGGCTTCGTGATGCACCATCTCCCAGGAATAGCCCAGCACCTCCTGTAAAAACTGTTCGAGCAGGCGGTGTCTGCGGATCATCCTCAGCGCCACCATCTCGCCCGCCGCCGTCAGGCTCGCCCCGCGATGTTTCTGGTATTCGACCAGGCTGGGGTTGTACGCAACCAGCTTCTGGAGCATGTTTGTGACGGAAGCCGGCTCCACGCTCAGCGTGCGCGCAAGCTCAACCGTCCCGATCGGCTCCCCGCAACGGGTGTGGTAGTAAATCGCCTTGAGATAATCCTGCACCGACCGGCTGAGGCCGTCGGTGATTTTCTCACTCATCTCACACCCAACCCATCAGCCGCGCCGCCGAGGCGGTCAAAAAGGTCACCAGAAAGGCCAGTCCGAGCGTGATCACCACGCTGATTGTAGCCCATTTCTTGCTCTTGGTTTCTTTATAGATCGTGATTATGGTGGTGGCGCAGGGATTGTGCAAGAGCGCAAAAAGCATCAAATTCACCGCTGTGAGCAGGGTCCAGCCGTGCATCCCGACCAGCAGGTTATACAGGTCGTGGTAAGAGGGGACATCCGCCATCATGCTCGTCCCCATGTAGACCATGATCATGGTGGGCACGACAATCTCATTCGCGGGGATGGCGATGATGTAAGCCAGCAGGATCACGCCATCCAACCCGAGCAGCAGGCCGAAGGGGTTCAGAAAGTTGGCAATGTGCTGCGCCAGGCTCACCCCGTTAAGATGGATGTTTGCCAGGATCCAGATCACCGCCCCGGCTGGCGCAGCGGTCTGGATCGCCCGGAAGAGCACAAATAACGTCCTGTCGATCAGGGAGGTGTACAGAATGCGCGGCACATTCGGCTTGCGGTAAGGCGGGAGTTCGAGCGTGAAGGCTGAAGCCTCGCCCCTGAGCAGCGTGCGAGACAGTCCCCAAGAAACCAGCAGCGTGAAGAAGACCCCGATCAGCACCACAGCCAACACCGAGCCGGCCGCGACAAGCGATGAAACCGCTGGCGAAAACGAAGCCGCCACGAACACCGTAGCCAGCATGATCAGGGTCGGAAAGCGCCCGTTGCATGGCACAAAATTGTTGGTCAGGATCGCGATCAACCGCTCGCGCGGCGAATCGATCACCCGTGTGGAGATCACCCCCGCTGCGTTGCAGCCAAAACCCATCGCCATGGAAAGCGATTGCTTGCCGTGCGCCCCAGCTTTCTTGAACAGCCAGTCCAGGTTAAAGGCCACGCGCGGCAGGTAGCCCAGGTCTTCCAAAATCGTGAAGAGCGGGAAGAAGATCGCCATGGGCGGGAGCATAACGCTCACCACCCACGCCAGGCCGCGGAAAACGCCGTTCCACAAGAAACCCGTAATCCACCAGGGCATCCCGATGGAGTTGAACAAGCCGACGCCCCAGGCTTCGATCCCAAAAAGGATGTTCGCCAGGATCTGTGAAGGCACATTTGCGCCCACGATCGTGAGCCAGAACACCACCGCCAGCATCAGCAACATCAACGGCAGCCCGAGGATCGGGGAGGTGATCAGCCGGTCGATTTGTTGATCCAGGTCATATTTTCTTTCTTCGCGAGTATGCACCGCCCGGCGGGCAACTCGCTCGGCCTCTGCGTACATCGACTGGACGATCTCATCCCTGAACCCCGATCCCAAAGAGGGGCGCAGCACTTCGGCCTGGTCCAGAATTTGTTCAGGGGTTATGCTCGCCTGCATCACTGCCGCCCTTCAATCGCCATCTTCCGGCTGAACAGGGCCTCGGCTCGCTTCTGCCCGCTCACCAAATCAGCCAGCTCGCCGCTCAAGAAGGCCTGCTGCACGCGTGCGTCCCCATCCAGCAAGCGGATCGCCAGCCAGCGCGCATTTGGCACGCCCGGATAGAGCGCTTCGATCTGCGCCTTCAAATCCAGCACCGCCCGCTGGAATTCGGGCGTGCCCGCCACCCTGAGCGGCTGGGTCTGGATGCGGCCTTCGATCACATCTGCCACCGTCGTGAGCAAGGTCTGCATCCCTTCGCCGCTGCGCGCCACAATTGGCACGACCGGCACGCCCAGATCGCGCGCCAGGCTGCGCGTGTCCACCTCCAGCCCCTTGCGCCGGGCTTCGTCCATCAGGTTCACCCCCACCACCGCTGAGTCCGTGATTTCAAGCACCTGCAGCACCAGGTTGAGGTTGCGTTCCAGGGCTGTCGCGTCCGTCACCACGATGGTGCAGTCGGGCTGTCCGAACAGGATAAAATTGCGCGCCACCTCCTCGTCCTGCGAGGCCGAGAGCAGCGAATACGTGCCGGGCAGGTCGACCAGTTTGTAGCGCACGCCGTTGAACTCGTAACCGCCTTCGGCTCGGGTGACGGTCTTGCCGGGCCAGTTCCCGGTATGCTGTCGCAGCCCGGTCAGCGCGTTGAACACAGTCGATTTCCCCGTGTTCGGGTTCCCCGCCAGGGCGATCACCCGGTCGTAGTTGTCGAGCTTCAAGCCCATCTGCGCCAGGTGCGCGTTGGCAGGGCAGCCATCGCAGGGGGAGGATTTGCCGATAATGATCTCGTTCACTTTTGCCTCGTCCTCTCAACTCACATCTTCCGGTTCGACCAGGATCATCTCCGCCTGGTCATTCCGCAGCGCGATTAACGTGCCGCGCACCCGGTATCCGCGCGGCTCGCCAAACGGGTTTTCGAGCTCGGGGAAGATCTGCGTCCCAGGGGTCAACCCCAGGTCAAGAAACCTCCGCCGCGAAAAGCCCTGGCAGCGCTCGTCCAGCCGGACGATCTTCGCCGCCGCGCGGGCCGGCAGGCTGCTCAGAGAGACCAGGTTTTCCTGCACCCCCTCTGCCTCTTCGAGCTTCCGCAGGTAGACGTTGGCGGCGATCGCCGGGGCGATGCGCATTTCCTGGCGCCCATCCGTCAGGGTCAGGCGCTCATTCGTCCTCTCTAACAAATCCACCCACTGGCCCACGTTCAACCCCTCCGCCACCAGTTGGGCGTAGGCGACCGGCGGCTCGTCCTCAAGGTGGACGATCTGCCCGCGCTTTCCTACCTCCCAATCCGTCAGCGCCACCGCCTGTCCCTCCTCATCCGAGGACTGCCGCAGCACCCCGGCTGCGTTGGGGATCGGGTCGCCATGCGGATCGCGGCTGGGGTGCCCCAGGGCCGCGTCCAGGTCGTCGATCTGCTCCAG
>JADYYC010000377.1 GCA_020853835.1 Anaerolineales bacterium | reverse complement strand
GGTTGTGGGCGGCGCCGCCCCACAGCCCGCTGTGCAGGTCTTCCTTGGGGCCGTCGACCTCGATTTCGATGTAGGTCATGCCGCGCAGGCTGTGGGTGATGGCCGGCTCTTCGATGGCGCCCATAGACGTATCGCTGACCACGCACACATCCGCTTTGAGCAGGTCCAGGTGTTCCTTGATGAACGGCGTTAAATTGGGAGATGAGATCTCCTCCTCGCCTTCGAGCAGGATCTTCACATTGACCGGCGCCCCGCCGGTCTTCAAGTACGACTCGAGCGCTTTGATGTGGATGAAGAGCTGACCTTTGTTATCCGTTGCGCCGCGGGCGAACACTTTCCCGTCCTTTATGACTGGTTCGAAGGGCGGCGTGTCCCAGCCGTCTTCCATAAGGGCTGGCACGATGTCGTAATGTCCGTAGACCAGCACGGTTGGGCGATCTGGCCCGGCGCCCAGCCACTCGGCGTAGACGACCGGATGACCAGCGGTGGGCATGATCTTCACGTTCTCGAGACCCAGGGCGCGCAGGTGCGCATCGAGCCATTGTGCCATTTTACGCACGTCCCCCGCGTGGGCCGGGTCGCCGCTCAGGCTGGGGATGCGCAGCGTCTCTAACAGCTCTTGTTGAAACCTGCCTGCGTTGGCACGGGCAAATTGGATGGCTTCATCAGGTTTTGGCATAAAGATTCCTCTCTCTTTCATTGGTTATCAATAGTTGGTGAACAGTAGGGTTAATAATTCAACGGTCCTCTTCAGGCGTTTACGACGGGCTTTCCGATGATGTCGCGGGCACTTCATCGGGAAGGTAATCTGGCATACCGCCGGCGGGGAAAATTGACAGCACCGCCACGCCAGCCAGGGTCAGGAATGAGAGCTTGAGCGCCCGCAGGCGCGCGTCAATATTGATAGCTACCACGGTGGCTTCCTGCATCGGGGTGAGATCGGTTTCCTCGAGCGCTTCGTCAAGCTGCTCGTTGCTGACAAAGTCAATGCTGTCCAGATCGATGGTTTCTTCGACCACCTCCTGCGAGACGAAGGGGGTGCGGTCCAGGCTGTTGAAGATGATCAGGCTCAGCAGGCTGACCGCTAACACGCTCGCGAAGGCCGTGCCCAGCCCCGTGGCCAGGTTGTTCGTCGTGCCGCGCAGCGCGCCCACATCCCCGGCCAGCCGCTTCGGCGAGGCTGAGACCAGTACGTTGAACACCAGCGTCAACAGACCGCCCTCGCCAACGCCGACGATCATCAGGCTCAAGATCACCAGCGGAGTGCCCCAATCGTTGCTTACCGTAAAGGCCAGCAGCACCAGCCCGATAGCTACGACGATGAAGCCGATCTTCCCGATCTGGCGCGGGGTCAGGCGGTCAAACAGGCGCACCACCATCGCCGTGGCAATGAAAATTGTCAATGAGTAGGGGATGACGGCTATCGATGTTTTCAGGCTGGAGCCTCCCTGGACGATCTGGATGTAAAGCGGGATCAAAAAGTTGATCGCCGGACCGATCGCGGCGATGATAAATAAACAAAAGGTCGCAGCCCGTTCCTGGGGCGTGTCCAGCACTTCGAGGGCGAGCAGCGGCGGCTTGCCCTGGGCTCGTCGCCGGTGTGACCAGGCGAAAAAGCCCTGACCAATCACCAGCCCGGCCAAGATCAGGACCGGCGAAGGCGACATCCCCAGGACATTATATGGGGCGTTCGGAGAGGCCAGCAAGATCCCCCAGACCTTAAGGTTGTTAAAGCCGATGCTGATCATCGATACAGAAGCCGCGGCCAGCAGCGCGCCAACCCAGTCGATTTTGATATCCTTTTCGCGCTCAACCGGATTGAAGCGAAAGCTTAACAGGAAGACCGCTATGGCGATAAGGGCGATCAGCCAGAAAGATGGGCGCCAGCCAGCCAGGGTGCCGATCACGCCGACCACCAGGAAAGCCATGATGCCTGCGCCCGCCTGGGCTGCGCCGAGCAAACCCAGCGACTGAGCCTGCTGCGCGCCTTTATAGTGATTGGCGATCAACACCACCAGCGTGGGGACGATCAGGGCGGCTGCCAGCCCCGCCAGGGCTTGCGCCCGGTAGATCATCGCGGTATTGGCGCTGAGCGCCATCACGACCATTGAAAAACCGTGCAAGACCACCCCGATCTGAAAAGCCAGGCGCGCCCCCAGCAGCTTGCCGACCTTTGCGCCCAGCATGACCAGGCCCGCGACGACCAACGAATAAACCACCAGCGCCGTGCTGACCGTGCTGGGCGAGGTGTCAAAATCTTCAACGATCTTTCCAATCGATACCGGGATAGCGCTGACGTTGAAGCTCATCTGGATCTGCGCCAGGGCAATGATGAGCATCGGGAGCCAGGATGCTTTCAGAACTGTTTCGGGGGTTACTGCTGTTGTGGATTTCGCTGCCATGTGGACTTAACCTCCAGGTTGGGTCGTGGCCGGCCTCGCCGGGGGAGCGACAGGCGAGAGCAGATCATTCTTGTGAATTTCGGATGAAATTGGATCGAGTGTATTGTGAATAATCTCGCAAATTGGGGCGAAGGCGAAATGTCCGGCGCGGTCGACGTTCATCAGGCTGGCCTGGATGCAAAGAGGTTCAGCCCCAGTTGTTGGGAGAGAAACCCAGTGGCAAGCTGGCCGCGCACGCTGTTACCCGCCTCGTCCAGCGGGGGCGCAAAGGCGCCCAGGCCGCCTTTCCCCGGCGAGACGGTCACGATCCCCCCGCCGACCCCGCTCTTGCCCGGCAGCCCGATGTCGTATAACCAGTCGCCGGAAGTCTCGTATAACCCGGCGGTCGCCATCACCGCCAGCACGCCCGGACAATAAGCCGCCTCGATCACCTGCTCCTTAGTGAGCGGGTTCACCCCGCCGTCAGCCAGGGTAGCCCCCATCACAGCCAGGTCCTTGGCGGTCACCTCGAGCGAGCTCTGGCGGGTGTAAAGATCGATCGTTTCGACCGGGTCGAAGTAGATGCGTCCGTAACCTTCGAGCAGGCGCGCAATCGCCCGGTTGCGATGGTTCGAAGCGGAGGCCGAGGCGTACACTTCCTCATTCAGAGAAAGCTCACGCCCGGCAAAGCGGGAAAGGCCCCCGCGGATGAACTCCCACTTCTCCCGGGCAGTCTCTCCTGGCGCCAGGCTGGTGGCGGCGATCGCGCCCGAGTTCACCATGGGGTTGGTGAGCCGCTGCTGGTTGAGTTCCAGCGCCATGACCGAGTTGAAGGGCAGCCCCGTGCTGTTGACCCCCAGCTTCCGCCTGGGCTCCTCGGCGCCCAGGGCCTGGCAGATCAGCGCAAAGACGAATGGCTTGGCCACGCTCATGATCGTGAACGGATACTCTGCCTCTCCGGCGGAGTAGGTCTCGCCCTTTGCCGACACCAAACACAGCCCGAACAACCCGCGCGGCGCCTGGGCAAGGGCCGGATAGTGGCTGGCGTTCTGGCCCTCGTCGTTTGACTTATAGCGCTCGTAGGCCTCGTCTAACAACCCCTGCACGCGCTCTGCGGAAGGCAAACGCCCGGTTGAAACCGGCGAGAGGTCGCCTGCCTGCTGAAAATCTCGGCGAGTCTGAATATCATGCTCCTGATCGAAATCTAGATGGCTACGATCTGCGGTCTTTTTGTCATCCTTAACCCTCAACCGCGGATAAAATCTGCCAGCCGGTTCTCCTGACCGGCAAGGGGCTGTTCAACCCATGGATAGGGCTATCCGATCGTCGTGTCTGCATATTCTCTCCGCGTAATGTCAAAGCGGCATGAACAAGAGGTGGTTTTGGTCGTATGTAACGCTAAAACCTTATCACCACAAAAATCGAACTTATATGCAGACATTTTGTCGATTTTATCATAGCCGGTTGGTTTCTGGTAAAAGAGGTGTGCGCGCCCGACGTGATGAAAATCCACCTTTCGATGTGATAACGGGCCTGCAAAGATGACTTTTATTGTGATTTATTAGATTATGCGCTGATTAAACTATGGTAAAATTTTGGCACGCCCCTTTCATCTTCCAGGGGTTAATTATGTGTCTTTCCAAATAAAAATAGTCCGACAGGAGATTGCATGCAGACACAAGACTGGTTATTTGTGGGGATTTTTATCGTACTGGCGCCATTGTTTCCATTAATCGCCCTGCTCATTCCCAGACTGATCGCCCCACGCAAGCCAAATCCCATCAAACTTGAAACTTATGAATGTGGAATGGAGACGGTGGGCCCCGCCTGGGTCCAGTTCAAAGTTCAGTATTACATTTTCGCCCTGATTTTCCTGGTTTTCGACATCGAAATGGTTTTCCTGTATCCCTGGGCTGTCTCGCTCAACCTGCTGCCCTTTTACGCGGTGGTCGAAGGCATAATTTTTGTAGCGATCCTGGTCGCAGGTTTGCTTTATGCCTGGCGAAACGGCGCGTTAAAGTGGGCTTAGGCTATGCGGAGCAACGGAAAGGGCCGGGAAATCGCTCATTCGAATTATAAAAAGGCTGATGGACAACTGCTCCTCAGCCTTTTATCTGTTAACCCACGATCAGACCGGCTTGAGTTCAAGCACATGGGCAGGCCGGGTTCTGTAATTGCTCACGGTTAGAGGAGATTTGGTATGACGGATCCGATCAACTTGATAGCAGAGTGGCTGCGCGGGCTGCTGGCTGGCTGGGGGCTGTCATCCGGGCTGGTCATCTTCATCATGACGCTGCTCGGGGTGGTCGTCACCGCGGCGTTTGTGCTGCTGATGGACGTGTTCCTGGTCTGGGTGGAACGCAAGGTTGTGGCCCGTTTTCAAGACCGCCTGGGGCCCAACCGCCTGGGGCCGTTTGGCTTGATCCAGCCGCTGGCGGATGTCATCAAGCTGCTCATAAAAGAGGACATCACCCCGATTGGAGCCGACCGGGTGGTGTACAACATTGCGCCGATCCTGGCGCTCGCGACGGTGCTGGTGCTGTGGTCGGTCATCCCGCTTTCGCCAACCGTGTTGGGCGCCGATATCAACGTGGGCGTGTTGTTCATCGTCGCCGCGGGCGCCATCGGGACGTTGGGCATCATCATGGCCGGTTGGGCTTCGAACAACAAGTACGCCCTGATCGGCGCATTCCGCATGGTGGCCGAGATCGTGGCTTATGAAGTCCCGATGGTGATCGCGCTTATGGTCCCGGTCATCCTGGCGCGCTCGATGTCGATCGGCGAGATCGTGCAAAGGCAGACGATCTGGTACATCGTGTTGGCGCCGGTCGCGGCGCTGGTGTTCCTCATCACCGCCATTGCAGAGCTTGGGCGGGCGCCGTTCGATCTGAGCGAAGCCGAATCCGAGATCGTGGCGGGCTTCCACATCGAATACACCGGGATGAAATTTGGGATGTTCTACGCGGGCGAGCTGCTGCACGCCCTGACGATGGGCGCGTTGTTCGCCTCCTTCTTCCTGGGCGGGTGGCGCGGCCCGTTTGCCGAGCAGGTCCCCATCCTGGGGGTGTTCTACCTGTTCTTGAAGGCATTTTTCATCTACTGGGTGATCATGTGGGTGAAGTACTCCCTGCCTCGCATCCGCATCGATCACCTGATGGAGTTTAGTTGGAAATTCTTGACCCCGCTCATCCTGGCGGTGGTGATGATCACCGCCTTGCTGGACAAACTGCTGGGAGAGCCGGGCACGCTGATCTATACGCTGGGGATGCTCGTCGCTAACCTGATCGTGGTCTGGATCACGCTGACGCTGCTGCGCACCTATTTCCGCCTGGAGCGCAAACGGGTTGGCGAAGAGCGACCGGTTGCCGCCCCTGATCTGACGCCGGCTGCACGTATAGAGCGGACTTCCTGATCTCGCTGGGAGAGGAGAATGATGACGGTTTCTCTGATCGTTTTCTTGATTGTGGCGCTCATCACGCTCGGGAGCGCTTTGATGGTTGTGATTGCCCGGAACCTGGTCCACTCGGCGCTGTGGCTTGTCCTGACGTTGTTCGGGGTGGCGATCCTGTTTGGGCTTCTACAAGCGGGTTTCCTGGCAGTCGTGCAGGTGGTGATCTATATCGGGGCGATTTCGATCTTGATCATCTTCGCGATCATGCTCACCCGGCGCATCGCCAGCGATACGGGGCCGAGATTCAATGAAAACTGGGGTTGGGCTCTGGGCATCTCACTGATGATGTTCGCTGCCCTGGTTTGGGTGATCGTGAGCTGGCCCGGCTTTCACGTTCAGGCCCAGCCGCTGGATGCACGCTTCGAACCGGTGGTGGAGCTTGGTAAAGCCCTGGTCTCTCCGAATGGCTACGTGCTGCCGTTTGAGCTGGCCTCTGTTTTACTCCTGGCCGCGCTGATCGGGGCGATCGTGATCGCCTGGGAAAGAAAGCCGGAGGGACGATGATTCCACTATCCTATTACTTGATATTCGCAGCCGGTCTTTTTTCAATCGGCCTGTTTGGCGTGCTGGCGCGCAAAAACGCCATCGCCATCCTGATCGGCATCGAATTGATGCTCAACGCGGTCAACGTGAACCTGGTGGCCTTCTGGCGCTATCGGACGCCGGGCATGATCGCCGGTCAGGTGTTCACCGTGATCGTGCTGGCCGTCGCAGCCGCGGAAGTCGCGGTGGGGCTGGCGCTCTTCATCTCGATTTACCGGCGGCGCGACACGATCGCCGCCGACCAGATCGACCTGATGAAGTGGTAAGCGCAGCCGAAACATGAAACTTAACTGTATCCTATCTGGCCTTCAGAGAGAGGATCCTCTATGACGACAGAAACATTACTCTGGCTCTTACCCCTGCCGCCTGTCCTGGCTTTTTTCCTGATCATCCTGTTCACCTATCGCAGCAAGAGCTTTAGCCACACGATTGCGGTGGGAGCGGCTTTGCTCTCGTTCTTTGGAACCATGGTCGTTTTCTTCCGGGCTGTTCAGGTCTCGCACCTGGGCGATCACCCATTTGCAACCTCGATCCCCTGGTTCCCGACCGGCTCCACCTGGTTCAACGTCGGGATGCTGGTCGACCCGCTCACGGCGGTGACGCTCTTCTTCGTGGCATGGACCGTCCTGATGATCTTCATCTACAGCGTTGGGTACCATAACTTCGGACAACCACAGGGCGATCACGACCGGGCGGGCCTGCCGCCGCACGGCGCCACCGTCCAGGACGCCCACGGGCGCAAGCATCGCGTGCCATCGGTCGAGCCGATGTACTCGCGCTTCTTCGCGTTTATCGGCTTGTTTGCCTTTGGGATGTACCTGCTGGTGCTTTCCGATAACCTGCTCACCCTCTTCGTCGGCTGGGAGATCATGGGCCTGTGCTCGTACCTGCTGATCGGTTTCTGGTACGGCAAACCCTCTGCCCGGGCGGCGATGATCAAGGCTTTTCTCACCACCCGGGTGGGCGACGTGTTCATGCTGTTGGGCATCGTCTACCTTTATTCGATGACGGGGACGCTCAACTTTCGCGAGATCATGCACAACCCCGAAACGCTCAATATGCTGGCTGGGACGCCGTCCTACATCGCCGGGCTTTCTGCCGCGGGGCTGATCGGGATACTGCTCTTTATCGGCACCATCGGCAAGTCGGCTCAGTGGCCGCTGCACGTCTGGCTGCCGGACGCGATGGAAGGCCCTACGCCGGTCTCCGCCATGATCCATGCCGCTGCGATGGTCTCGGCGGGCGTGTACATGGTGATCCGGATGTACCCGATCATGTCGGCGGGAATGGATGTCGGGCACGGCCTGACGCCGCCGATGCTGTTCATGGCGATTATCGGCGCTTTTACGGCCCTGTTTGCTGCCACTATCGCGGTGGCGCAGAACGACATCAAGCGCGTCCTGGCTTATTCGACGATCTCCCAGCTTGGTTATATGATCGCCGCCCTCGGGATCGGCGGGTTTGTCGCCGCCGCGTTTCACCTGGTGACCCACGCCTTTTTCAAGGCGCTGCTCTTCCTCGGCTCCGGCTCGGTGATTCACGGCATGGAGCACGGTGTGCACCATACCGGAGACCACCATATCGACCCACAGGATATGACCCACATGGGCGGCCTGCGCAAGAAGATGCCGGTCACGTTCTGGACCTTCCTGATCGGCGGCCTGGCGCTGGCGGGTTTTCCGCTGGTGACCGCCGGTTTCTGGTCCAAAGACGAGATCCTGGCTGATAGCTGGGCGCACGCCCCGCTGGTCTTCATCGTGTTAGCTCTGGCGGCGCTCTTGACGGCCTTCTACACCATGCGCCAGATCACGATGACCTTCCTGGGGGAGCCGCGCTCTAAAGAAGCCGGACATGCGGTCGAATCGAAATGGACGATGACCCTGCCGTTGGTGATCCTGGCATTTTTCGCCATCACGTTTGGCTGGCTGGGCATCCCCGAAGGTTTCCCGCTCATCGGCGGGATCGTGCCCAACTGGATCCACGAGTTCGTCGGCGGGACGCTGTTGGAGCACCCGCCGGCTCTGGGCTTTTCCTGGGTGCCGCTGCTCACCTCGCTTGTGGTTTCGCTGGGTGGGTTGGCGCTGGGGTACTATGTTTACCGGGGAGTTCGCTCGGACGAAAAGGACCCGGTGGAGGGCGCGCTTGGAGCTTCGCTCTACCGCCTGCTCAAGAATAAATATTATTTTGACGAGCTCTACCAGGCTATTTTCATCACCCCGGCGTATTGGCTGGCCGAGACCTTCACCTCCTTGTGGATGGATCAAAAAGTGATCGATGGGATCCTGCACTGGTTTGCCTACATTTCCGGGGTCATCGGCAACTTCTTGCGCAATGCGATCGACAAGCCGATCATCAACGGCTCGGGCGATATGGTGAGCGAGGGCGCCAAAAAGGCGGGCGGCTCCTTGAAAACCATCCAGACCGGCCGTGTCCAGCAGTACATGATCCTGGCCCTGGTAAGCCTGGCAGTCTTTGGCGCTTTCTTTTTCTACCTGGTGAAAATGCGCTAGGAATTCAGAGAGAAAGTCCTCTCTACGGGAGCGATTGATGGAAATCATTCTGAACAATCTTTTGACCCTGATCCTGTTCACCCCGGTGCTCGCGGCAGTGATCGTGATGATCTTGCCGAGCGACCAGGAAGACCTGATCCGCTGGGTCTCCTTTGTGCTCAGCTTCATCCCTCTGGCGCTTTCGATCCTGCTGTGGATGAGGTTCAGCCCCGCTCAACCCGGTTTTCAGTTCGAGCAGAAGGTGATCTGGTACAGCGCCATTAAGTCCTCATTTCACGTGGGCGTCGACGGCATCTCGCTCACGATGGTCCTGCTGACCACGCTGCTGACGCCGCTGGCGATCCTGGCCTCCTTCACGATCAAGGACCGGGTGAAGTCGTTCATGGTGCTGTTCTTCCTGCTCGAGATGGGGATGCTGGGCGTGTTCCTGATGCTGGACCTGCTGCTCTTCTTCGTCTTCTGGGAGTTTGGCCTGGTGCCGATGTATTTCCTGATCAACCAGTGGGGCAGCGAAAAGGGCGAGCGCGAGATTTGGGGGGGCCGGAAGGTGGCTGCCCGCACTTACGCCTCATTCAAGTTCATGATCTATACCATGGCAGGCTCGCTGGGCTTGCTGCTGGCGATCCAGATGATCGGTGTGGTCTCGGGCACTTTCGATATCCCCGAATTATTTGCCAGGTGGACCGCGTTGGAGGGGTCGCTGTTTGGCATGCCCATTGGGGTGGTGAAGTCGATCGCCTTTTGGGCGTTTGCGATCGCTTTTGCGATCAAGGTCCCGGTCTGGCCCTTCCACACCTGGCTGCCGGACGCCCATACCGAAGCGCCCACCGCCGGCTCGATGATCCTGGCGGGCGTGCTCTTGAAACTGGGCGCCTACGGCTTCCTGCGACTGGTCCTCCCGCTTTACCCGGCTGAGTCGCGCGCTTATGCCGGCGTGCTGGGCTTTCTGGCGGTGATGGCGATCATCTTTGGCGCTCTGGCTTCCTGGGGTCAGAAAGACTTCAAGCGGCTGGTCGCCTATTCTTCTGTGAACCACATGGGCTTCGTCGTTCTCGGCATCGCCGCGGCTGCTTATACGCTGGGCATGGAAAGCGAGCCGCTGGCGCTGAGCGCCAAGCTGGCCCTGAACGGGGCGGTGCTGCAGATGTTCAACCACGGGCTCTCCGCGGCCGGGATGTTCTTCCTGGTCGGGGTGATTTACGAGCGCACTCACACGCGCGACCTGAACGAGTATGGCGGCTTGTTCCCGCTTGTGCCCGTTTATGGAGGCATACTGATCTTCACATCGATGTCCTCGCTGGGTCTGCCAGGACTGAACGGGTTTATTTCAGAATTCCTGGTGGTGCGGGGGACGTGGCCGATCTTCACCCTGTACACGGCCCTGGCGATGATCGGGCTGTTCTTCACCGGCGCATATATCCTGAAAGCGATCAAGCAGGTGCTGCAGGGCCCGCTCAACGAGCATTGGGCCGGGCACATCACGGAGATCAACGCCAGGGAACTGCTGGTGATCGTCCCGCTAATGGTGTTGATGCTCTGGATCGGGGTCATGCCAGCCTGGATCCTGGGCGTTATCAACCATGCTGTGTCGATGTGGTTCTGATACGTGATACGACCTGCGTATACGTAACGAGGTGAACGATGCAATTTCCAATCCTTAGTTTTATCGTCTTCACACCGATTGTATCGGGGCTGTTGATCTTTCTCATCCCGGCGGATCGCAAAACCGAGGCGCGCGTGGCGGCTTTGGCGGCGGGTTTGCTTGCCCTGCTGCTCTCGATTTGGGCGTATTTCTCCTACGATGTCGCTGCGGGGGGCTACCAGTTCGTCGAGCAATACACCTGGCTGCCGATGCTGGGCATCTCGTATCATGTCGGGCTGGACGGGATGAATGCCCCGCTGGTGCTGCTGACCGGGATCGTGATGTTCACCGGTGTGTTGATCTCGTGGGGGGTCGATGACCGGCCGCGCGAATTTTTTGGCTTTCTCTTTATCCTGGCAACCGGGGTGTTTGGCGTGTTTGTCGCCCTGGATCTTTTCATGCTTTTCTTCTTCTACGAAATTGCCGTCTTCCCGATGTACCTGCTCATCTCGATTTGGGGGTGGAAGGTAACCCGCGAGTACGCCGCTATGAAGCTGACCCTTTACCTGTTTATCGGCTCGGTCGTGGCGCTGGTCGGCGCGCTGGCGATGTATTTCGTCTCCGGTCTGGGGACGTTCGATATGATCGCGTTGGAGCAGGCCGGCTTCTCGCCCGAGTTTCAGCGCCTCGTCTTCCCCTTTGTGTTCTTCGGCTTTGCTGTTTTGGGCGGTATCTTCCCGTTTCACAACTGGAGCCCGGACGGCCACGTCGCTGCGCCGACCGCGGTCTCGATGTTTCACGCCGGCGTGCTAATGAAGCTGGGCGCTTTTGCGGCGCTGCGGGTGGGGATCATGCTGCTCCCCGAAGGCGCTAAGGCTCATATGTGGTGGATCATCCTCTTGACGCTGGTCAACGTGGTCTACGGGGCGTTTATCGCCAGCGTCCAGTCCGATTTCAAGTACGTTATTGGTTTCTCCTCGGTGTCGCACATGGGGCTGGTCGCCATGGGTTTCGCCACGCTAAACAAAGCGGGCATGCTCGGCGCGGGCATTCAGATGTTCTCGCACGGCGTGATGACGGCGCTCTTCTTTGCTGTCGTCGGGATGGTCTACGACCAGGCGCACACCCGCGAGATACCCAACCTGGGCGGGTTCAGGAAAGCCATGCCGCTGGTCGCGGTAGCGTTTATCGTCGGCGGGTTGGTGTCGATGGGGATGCCCGGCTTTTCGGGCTTTGTGGCTGAGTTTCCAATCTTTATGGGCCTGTGGGGAACCTATCCCTGGATCGCCATCGCGGCTGCGATCTCGATTGTGGTCACCGCCTCCTACATCATCCGCATCATCGGGAACGTCTTTTTCGGCAAGCTTCCAGACGCTTTCGAAGGCCATATCCGGGACGTGAACGCGCTGGATAAGGTGGCGCTGGTGTTCCTGTCTGCCGTCCTGATCATCGTGGGCGTTTACCCCAGCATTATGGTGCCGATGGTTGAATCGGGCGTGACTTATATCCTGCGCCTTTTGGGAGGTGCGTAACCATGTTGTTAAACATTGAACAATTTCTGCCCATCTTACCCGAGGTCCTGTTACTTATCCTGGGTCTGCTGATCCTGGCGCTCCAGATGTCCCTGCCGAAACCCCAGCACCGCAACCTGGGCTGGGTGACCGCGGTGGGGATGGGGTTGGTGATCTTGTTCAGCCTGCCCGCCAGGCCCGGCACTGAGCCGATGTACGTCTGGGGCGGCATGATCAGCTACGACTGGCTCAGCTTCACCTTCAAGATGCTCTTTATCTTCGCCGCGGGGATCACGGCGCTGCTGGCGATGGATATCGAAGGGTTGGGGACGCGGGGCGAGTTCTACGTTTTGATGATCGCATCAACCATTGGCATGTGCTTCATGGCCTCCGCGGCCGACCTGGTGATGCTCTACCTGTCGATTGAGACGGTTTCCATCCCGCTCTATATCCTGGCGGGCTTTTTCATCTTCGACAATAAATCCACCGAGGCGGGTTTCAAATACCTGCTGTTTGGCGCGCTGTCCTCGGCGATCATGCTGTTCGGTTTCACGCTTTTGTACGGGATGGCGGGCACGACCCGTCTTCCGCATATTGTGATTTCTCTGCTGCAAAACGCCACATCAGGGCTGATCCCAGCCTATATTGGCAGCCTGACGTTAATTCTGGTCGGGTTTGGCTTCAAGATCTCAGCCGTGCCATTTCATTTTTGGGCGCCGGACGTATATGAAGGCGCTCCGACGCCCGTGGCGGGGTTCCTATCGACGGCCTCGAAAGCGGCCGGGTTTGCGGTGCTGGTGCGCGTCCTGCTGTGGGTGTTCCCAGCAGAAATATGGGCGCCCCTCCTGGCGGCTATATCTGTGGCGACCATGACACTGGGCAACCTGGTTGCGCTGACCCAGCACAATATCAAGCGCATGTTAGCCTACTCTTCGATCGCCCACGCCGGCTATGCCCTGATCGGCGTCGTTTCGTTCTCCGCGTTGGGGCTGATCAGCGTTGTGTACTATCTGCTGGCGTACCTGATCACCAACCTGGCCGCGTTTGGCATCGTCTCCGCGGTCGGGAGAGTGACCCGTTCGGATGACCTGACCGCCTACTACGGATTGAGCCGCCGGTCGCCGTACCTGGCGTTGGCGCTGCTCGTGGCGCTGCTTTCGCTGGCGGGCATGCCCCCGCTGGCAGGGTTTGTCGCCAAGGTGTTCATCTTCATGGCCGCGATAGAGGCGGGGTTGATCTGGCTGGCGGTGATGGGCGTGCTCAACTCGATTGTGGGCCTTTACTACTACCTGACGGTGTTAAAGTACGTGTATCTTTACCGCTCGGACGGCGATACAGAGCCCCTGCCTGTCTCCAGGTCTTTCACGGTTGCGATTGCGGTTTTGATCGCCGGCATCCTGCTGGTGGGGACGCTTTTCAGCCCCTGGTTCAACTGGGCCAGCACGGCCGCGGCGGCGCTTTTTAATTGAATGGCTTACACCTTGTAAACGTTGATTGACGGCTGCTTGAAGCGTATGATAAAATTCCCCCGCCATGACCCCGACCGGAAAGCCTCCTGAAAAGGAGCGCGTCAACTATATGGCCGTGAGCGCCCAGGCTTTGACAATTGGCGGAGAAGTCGGCTGTCTGACGCTCATTATCGTGTTGATTGCGGTGTTTGGCGGTATGTGGCTGGATAAGCTGCTTGGAACAAAACCGCTCTTTACATTGGTCTTGGTGCTGGGTTCCGCGCCGCTTTCCCTGGGCCTCACAGTTTGGGTGGCGCGGCGGTCGCTGAACATGGCGAAGAACCTGCCTGCTGGTGATGAGCAACAACAAACTCTGAAAGGAGATGGGGCTGGTGAGTGAGGTTCAAAAGAAACGACGTTACGGTTTCTTCCGCTGGATTGTGTTGGTGTTGATCCTGTTGGGAGCTTACGCTGCCTGGTTTGGCCCCTCGATTTTGAAGGTGGTCAGCCCGGCGGTGATTTTATACGCTGAGCCAATCTGGCCCGGTGTCAATATCCTGGGCGTCCCATTCACCAATACCATGTTGGCGACGCTGATTGCCGACGCGATCCTGATCTGGCTGGCGTATAAGGCTTATAACCATCTCAAGGGTGGAAACCTGGTGCCCAGCGGCATCTATAATGCCTTTGAGGCGATTGTGGAATTCTTATGGACCTCCATTGAGGGGGCCACGGGCAAGTGGGCAAAACGGGTCGTTGCGGTCGCGGCGACCATCTTTCTGCTCATCTTCGTCGCCAATTTGGTCAAGATGGTCCCCGGTTTTGAGTCGATTGGCTACCTGGAACAGCCCCACAAGGGGCCGGCTTATGCCGCTGTGCCGTGGATACAGATCGGCGGAACCACGATCTACACCATCGACGGCGCCCAGCCGGTGGAATACTCGAACGAGGAAGTCGAGGGGGAGCACGGGTTGTGCGAGGCCTGTCACATCGTCCCGTTTCTGCGCGGCTCGGCTACCGACCTGAACTTCACCTTTGCCCTGGCGATCATCTCGGTGTTCATGACCCAGGTCTATGGCGTGATGGCGCTGGGACCGGGTTATTTCTCGAAGTTCTTACCGTTCAAGCGATTGGCCAAAGGCGGCGTTTTCGGCGCCATCGACTTCGTCGTGGGTTTGCTGGAGCTGGTCCTGGAGTTTGCAAAGATCCTCTCGTTCAGCTTCCGGTTGTTTGGCAATATCTTTGCCGGTGTGCTCTTATTATCGATCGTTGGCGCTTTGCTCCCGATCTTGATACCGCCTGGGCTGTACCTGTTCGAGGTCTTCTTTGGCATAATCCAGGCTTACATTTTCTTCCTGTTGACGACGATGTTTATCAGCATGGCCGTTGTCAGCCATCAAGGGAATGGGCATGCTGAAGAGCATGCTTGAGAATTAATATACCAGGTCAAATTATCACCTTATTAAGGAGTTGTAGAAAATGGGAGATCCTATTGCATTTGTCACGGGTATGAAACTGTTGGCTGCTGGTCTGGCAATGCTCGGAACGATTGGGGCGGGCCTGGGTGTGGGCATTGCGGCTCTGGGCGGCGTGCAGGCGATGGGCCGTAATCCCGATGCCGCGCCAATCATCCAAACCAACATGATCCTGGGGATGGCATTTGCGGAAGCGGTTGCCATCTATGCCCTGGCTGTGGCCATAATTATCATCTTCGCGGCCGGATAGCCTTCTCCAAAGGCGCTAGGAGGAAAAATTATGGCAGAACTCGGTATTAATCTGGGTTTTCTAGTTTTTCAAATACTCAATTTCGCCATTGTAGCGATCGTGCTTTACCGCCTGGCTTACAAGCCGATTATCAACGCTCTGGAGACGCGCCGGCAGAAGATCGCTCAAAGCCTGGAAGACGCCCGCATCGCAGCCGAGGCGCGCGCCAATGCAGAAGAAGAGGCGCGCAAGATCATCAGCAAAGCCCAGGCCGAAGCGGCTGAGCGGGTGCGCGAAGCCACCCAGCGCGCCGAAGCAGCCGGTATGGAAGTCAAGAACCTGGCGGAGGCGGAGGCTGTCAAGATCCGCGAAGAAGCCAAGGCCGACGCAGCGCTCGAGCGCGAGCGCATCCTCGGAGACCTGCGCGGTCAGGTTGCCGGGCTGGCGATGGCTGCCACGCACAAGCTCATTGGTGACGTGATGGATGAGAAGCGCCAGCGCGACCTGATCGACCAGTTCTTCTCAGGGGTGAAGACGGGCAAAGTGGTGGTGCTGGAAGAGGCCGATATCAAGGGCGCTACCGCTGAGATCACCAGCGCTCTGCCCCTAACCGATAGCGAAAAAGCGACTGTGCGCGCGGAGATCACCTCCAAAGTGGGCGCCCAGACGGTCGCCTTCCGGGTTGACCCGAACATCTTGGGCGGCTTGATTGTCAAAGTCGGCGACAAGGTGCTGGATGGTTCGGTCGCCGGGCAGC
>JADYYC010000376.1 GCA_020853835.1 Anaerolineales bacterium | reverse complement strand
CATCAGGTCAGCTTCCTCGAGGGTCATGCAGAGCGGCTTTTCGCACACCACGTGCTTGCCCGCGTTGGCGATGTCCACCGTCATCTGACAGTGCAGGCGGTTCGGAGCGGCGATGGTGACCATCTCGATGTCGGGCTGCTTGAGCATTTCTCGGTAATCGGTGTACACGTTGGGGATGCCATATTGCTTTGCCAGGCCGGCGGCGTGACCGGGCGTGGGCGAGGCGATGGCTACCACCTCGGCTTCATGCGGCAGTATGTGGAACGATTCCACGTGGATCGTCGCTTCAAACTGCGAGCCGATGATCCCCACTTTGACTTTGCCTTTATCAGCCATTTTTACCTCCGTAGGATGGTTTGGAAAGGTGTTCTTCGCTAGAAAAATGATTTTCGCGCACTTCACGGGCGCTGGTCAGGCGGCGCGGAGCGAGAATGTGAGATATGGGTTTGGTTTTTGCACCCTCAATTATAAAAGACAACCGTGAAAAATTCGACCGTTCGGAGGTTTGTGATCCGGGACTTGGTAGAATAAACGTATGGAGCCTGTATCGGGAGTTATGGTTACAAACGGCGTGGTTCTGCCTGAGAGCGAGCTGGAGTTCAGCTTTGTGCGCGCTTCGGGCCCAGGAGGGCAAAACGTGAACAAGGTCTCCACCTCGGTGCAGCTCCGCTTTGATATCCGCAACTCCCCCTCGCTCACGCCGGAGGTCAAGGAGCGCCTGATTAAACTGGCTGGGAGCCGCGTGACCGATGAGGGCGTGCTGATCATCGAAGCCCGGCGCTACCGCACCCAGGAGCAGAACCGGTTTGACGCCAACCAGCGCCTGATCGGATGGGTTCGCAAGGCGTTGGAAAAACCGCGGCTCCGCAAGCCCACCCGTCCAGGCGTTACCGCCAAAGCGGCCCGGGTGAGCGCCAAGCGAAAGCGCGGCGAAGTCAAACGCGCCCGCCAGTATATCCCCGAAGACTGGGAATAGTATTCGTCCCACCCCACGAACTGGCGCAGCGTGAACCATTGATCACGGTTGGCGCGAAATATGCCAGGTATACCTATTGCCTATTGTCGAAGCAGACAGGCTGTGCTACATTCATCCATCATGGATCGGATTACCTGGCGGGAATCGAGGGATGTGATCATGCGTACTTCTCCACGACCTTTCTTTAGCTGGAACACCTGCTTGATTGCGATTTTCGTTTTGCTGTTTGCATTCGCGAACCTGGCAGCCGCTGGCGGGCCTGAAAGCCTGTTCAGGGTTTCAAACCCGCCTCCCGCCCCATCCTCGCTTATCCAGGCCGCCGGTTGTTCCCGGGCGGATGTGCAGGCGGCCCTCACTGCTGCCAAGGATGGGGATACCGTCCTGATACCCTCGGGCGTCTGCACCTGGACGCAGGGCATCGATATCTCCACGCCCAAAGCGATCACGATCCAGGGCGCTGGTATGGAAGCGACCACGATCATCGACAACATTAACAAGCTCAGCGGAGGGGGGCAGGTATTTACGATCAACACGCAGGCCGGCAAACGCTTCCGCATGACCGGCATGACGTTTCGCGGCATGGCGCCCGACACCTATGTGTACAACCACGGAACGATCCTTCTCGATGGACCTGCGCAGGATTTTCGCCTGGATCACCTCAAGTTCGACCGTCCGGGCACCTCTGCGATCCGCTTTGGCGGAGCGGCTTATGGACTGGTCGACCATTGTTACTTTGACCTATCGAACTTCAAACAAGGGACTGTCATCCTCCAACCCGCGTGGGGAGGTCATAATTATGGGGACGGCAGTTTTGCAGCGCCCCTCGCGCTCGGAACCGAGAAAGCGATCTACGTCGAAGACAATTTCTTCATCGGCTCAGGGGTTGCCGGCGCCGGTCCGCTCGATTCGTTCGCAGGCGGGCGCTTTGTCTTTCGTTACAATACCGTTCAGAACGACGTGGTTGGCACACATGGCACGGAGAGCAGCGGGCGGTATCGCGGCGTGCGCAGTTATGAGATCTACAACAATACCTTCACCTCGAACACTCTGCTGTTTACTGGCGTGTTCCTGCGGGGCGGCACGGGCGTTGTCTGGGGCAACTCGTTCCATGGCTTTGGAGGAGAGACGGGTTACAAGAATGCCATCACGCTGGCGAATTACCGCAGCGACTCTTCTTATAACCCCTGGGGGCGCTGCGGCGCAGGCAGCCCGTGGGATGGGAACACCGATCCGTCCGGTTACCCCTGCCTGGATCAGGTGGGGCGGGGGTTGAGCAAGCTCATTTCGGGGGATAATCCGACCCCGGTAGGCTGGCCCGACCAGGCTTCCGAACCGTTGTACATCTGGAACAATACCTGGAGCCCGGTGCCAAACAACCCCGGAGAGCTGGTCTCGGAGCAGCACCAGGTCATTCAGCGCAACCGGGACTACTATCTTGCGGCGAAGCCGGGTTACACGCCCTACGTCTATCCGCACCCGCTGGCGCATGAGATGTTTGCGAACGCCGTTTACCTGCCATTGCTGGGCAGATGATTCCCGCCGCCTGTTGAAGGCGGCGATTCAATGTTTCTCCCCTTACGGCGTTGCTGAAGCCGTCGCGGTCAGGGTCGGCAGGGCGGTGCGGGTCGCGGTAAGCGTGCCCGTGATTACGGGGGTGGGCGAAGCCGGCAGCGGCGTGGCGCTGACGGGGTCCCAGCTCAGAAGCAAGTTCAGGATGTCCAGGTTCGTATCAAAATTCAGGTCGCGCGCTCCCGAAGGCGCCAGGTCAACCGCAGCCAGCGCCCCGTGCGACAGCGCCCAGTCGACCAGCAGACCGGTGTACTCGCAGTCTTCATCCAGCGCAGGGTAGCTGAAATTGCTGATCGCGGCAATCGCTTGCGCAAGGGCGACTGAGCGCGGATCCGACCCGTTCCCGGCAGGATAGGCACCCTTGCCCCCGCTGCGGTAGTTAATGAGGGCCTCGACCTTGCGGGCCCCCAGGAATTTGGTAACCGCCTGCGTTTCCGGCTCGGAGAGGGCGGTCGAGCCGGCCGAGGCCGGGTCAT
>JADYYC010000375.1 GCA_020853835.1 Anaerolineales bacterium | reverse complement strand
TCTTCAGCGTCAGACCGAGCGCCAGGAAGTCGTCCTGGGCTTTGGCGCGCACGCCCGCGCCGAGCTCCTCGGTCAGCCCGATCAGCTCGGGCACGCTGTGTTTGGCGGCCGTCTCGCCCAGCAGGTCCTGCAGCTTGGAGAGCAGCATCGAGCGCAGCCGGGATTCGATGTCGGTCGTGCGGTAAGCGCCCTGCGTGCCCACCACCTGCGTCACGAACTGCTGCGGGTCCTTGACCTGGAAGCCATAGCTGCCAAAGCCCTGCAGCAGCGCTACGCCCAGGCCCATGTTCGGGTTGCGCACGATGATGGGCTGCGGCGTGCCCCACTTGCGGTCGGCGAACTCGCGCATCGCCACAAAATAGACCTCCGCTGGGAAGGGGGTGCGCTCGTTGAAAAGCTTGCCGAGCTTTTCGATCAAGAGCGGCACGTTGTAAGTGACCAACGTGTGCCGCCCGGGACCGAACACGTCCAGCGCGTTGCCGTCCCGGAAGAAGACCGCCGTCTGCGATTCGCGCACGACGAGCTGCGACCCCAGGCGCACCGAGCCCTGGCCCTGTTCCGGAATGCGGTGAACGATCTCGTCCCGCATCTCGTCCGGATATTCAATCAAATCGATAATCCTGGTCATAACCTCAGCTCCTGTTCTCTGTTCAATTGTCGCTCAGACCCATCGGCGTCCCTGTGGGTCACTTGGCGGGGCCGACGACGACCTCTTCGCGCCGGTCGAAAACGTCGACGCACTGCTGCGAAACGGTCTTCAGGTTGCGCAACGCCGCCGGCAGCCCATCCGTCCCGAGCGCCACCTCGACGTTGTCGATGGCCCGGCCGACCTCGTCCGAGAGGGTCAACATCTGCGAATCGTACTGGTAAAGCCGGAACAACTCATCTTCGTTGATCTTCACCGCGTCGAAGAGCCCCGAATAGCCGCGCGTGGCGCGGCGCACCCGGTCGATGAAGGCGCGCAGCTTGATCGCCGCCGCCTCCAGGTCGTCCACGTACTGGATATCGCCCGAGGCGATCAGCTCGCGCTGCAGGGCCGACACCCGCCCCCATTGCTGCTCGAAGCGGTCCGCGATGGTTTCGCGCAACAGCTTGTCCGAGTCGCGCCGGGCCTGCCGTTCCATGTAGCCCTTGAAACCCGGAATATAGCTCAAGATCTTTTTGAAAGGATCCATGTCAGATGTTACTTTGTCGTGAATCTGGTCGGTCATGTAATAACTCCTTCTATCGCTGAAGTCGAAGATCGCTTTGAACAACGAGGGACTTGATTTTTCCTCCGGCTACCACAAATTATAGCCTCACTTTACCCAACGCGCAACCGGCGGTGAAAAAACCTCATATCAGTATACGATTAAACGCCGCGTTGGTCGCGCCGCCGATGGGGCGACTGATGATATAATCTGCAGGTTAGCGGTTCTCGCGATACGTGATTATCTTCCTATTGAAGGAGTACAAATAAAATGAACCATCCTCTGTTACCAGACCTCCTGGCGCTGACCGACGGCAGCGTCAGCCTGAAGGACGGCAAGCTCGAAGTGCGCGACGCGGCGCACCTGCGGGCGACAATCCACCGCCTGGCGGAAGTATCCGCCCTGGAGAGCGGGGCGCGCCAGGGCCTGGCGCGCTACCTGGTGCGTAAGATCGCCCAGGCTTCGGGCATTTACCCCGCCTCGATCAACGGGCTGTACATGGCGCGCGGCCGCGGCGAAGTCCCGTTCAACTTCACCGTCCCGGCGATGAACCTGCGCGCCCTGGCCTTTGATTCGGCCCGGGCGGTCTTCCGCGCCGCCCTCGCCATCGACGCGGCCGCGATCATCTTCGAGATCGCCCGCTCTGAGATGGGCTACACCGACCAGCGCCCCTCCGAGTACGTCACCAGCGTGCTCGCGGCGGCGATCGCCGAGGGTTATTCCGGCCCCGTCTTCGTCCAGGGAGACCACTTCCAGGTGTCTGCCAAGCGCTTCGCCGCCGACCCCGAAACCGAGCTGCAAGCCATACGAGACCTGATCGACGAAGCGCTCGCCGCGGGCTTCTTCAACATCGACATTGACACCTCCACGCTGGTCGATCTGGAGAAACCCACCATCCCCGAACAGCAGGCGCTCAACACCAGCCTCTCGGCGATGTTCACGGCCTACATCCGCTCTCATGAGCCGCAAGGGGTCGCCGTTTCCATCGGCGGCGAGATCGGCGAAGTCGGCGGGCAGAACTCGACCCCCGAAGAGCTGCGCGGCTACATGGACGGCTTCAACGCCCACCTGGCAAAGGACGCCCCCGGCGTGGAGGGCATCAGCAAGATCAGCATCCAGACTGGCACCTCGCACGGCGGGGTGGTGCTGCCCGACGGCTCGATTGCCAAAGTGAGCGTCGATTTCGACACCCTGCGCCATCTGAGCGAGATCTCGCGCCTGGAATACGGCCTCGGCGGCGCGGTCCAGCACGGCGCCTCCACCCTGCCCGAAGAGGCCTTTGGCAAGTTCGTCGAGAACGAAGCCGTCGAAGTGCATCTGGCGACCAATTTCCAGAACATGCTCTTCGACCGCCTGCCGGACGAGCTGCGCCGGGATATGTACACCTTCCTGGACGAGAAGTTCGCCTCCGAGCGCAAGCCGGGCGTGACCGACGAGCAGTTCTACTACAAGACGCGCAAGAACGCTGTCGGCCCCTTCAAAAAGCAGACCTGGAACATGCCCCAGGCCAATAAAGACGCGATCAACCAGGCCTGGGAGGAGCAGTTCTCCAGGCTGTTCCACCTGCTCGGGCAGGCGGGCACGCGCAAATACGTGGAGCAGACCGTCCACAAGACCATGGTCGAGCCTGACCTCAAGTTCTACCTCGGCAAAGAGGTCGAGGCGGGCGAAGTCTCCGACCTGGCGGATTAGCCCCTTATGCGGCAGCCCTCCACCCCATGGAGGGCTGCCGCCGCTTTGCCGCTTTTCTCCATTTCGCTTATAATGTGAATACCTTGAACGCTTGAAGGCTCGCACGTTTCAAGCCGGTTAACCGCTTCCGGGAGGGAAAGATGGCCGATCTGGACCGCACGCAATTGATCTATTTGATTGCATTGAACTCCGCCAAAGGGCTTGTCCTGCAGGGCGTTGACCTTGCCGGGCAGGACATGCGCGGCCTGTTCCTGGCGCTCGCCAACCTGAAATTATCGAACCTGGAAAAAGCCAACCTGTGCCAGGCCAACCTCGAGAAGGCCGTGCTCGAAGACGCCGACCTGCAGTACGCCGACCTGAGCGAGGTCAACCTCCAGGGCGCCAACTTGCAGCGCGCCAACCTGGTGGGCGCCGATCTGCGCGCCGCCGACCTCACCGAAGCCGACTTGCGCGAGGCCGACCTGCGCAGCGCCAACCTGCGCGGGGCGGTGCTCAACCGCGCCAACCTCTGGCACACCAACCTCAAAGACGCCAACCTGGTCTACGCCAACATCGAGGGGGCCAAGGGGCTCCCGGTCGAAATCTACGAGCAGTTGCAAAACAAGTCCGAAGGCTGATCGCCTTGCCGCGGGGAGGGTGGTTTTAGGCCCTCACCCCACCCTCTCCCGCAAGCGGGAGAGGGCTTTCGCGCCGTCATTTCGACGAGCGCACCTTCCTCTCGTCATTTCGACGAGCGTTCTCCCTCCCGTCATTTCGACGAGCGCAGCGAGGAGAAATCCTGAGCAGCCCAGCCAAGATTTCTAACCGCCTGGCGGCGGTTTGAACGGGGATGAAGACTTCCGAAGTCTGGGAGACTTCGGAAGTCTGACAGCTCGATCTGTGTGAATCTGTGGAAATCCGTGTCCAAAAGAGGGGTTTCGGCGCGCTTGCCCTCACCCCTATCCCGGTGGGACAGAGGGCGCGCGGCGGTCTTTTTCTGTTATGATTGCGTGAATTGCGCGCAATCCTTCCTCCGGCTGGTCACACGCTATGAATAAAGGCATCCTTCACGGCATCATCGCCTACATGATCTGGGGCTTCTTCCCGATCTTTTTCAAGCTCATCGAAGAAGTGCCCGCGCTGCAGATCGTCGCCAACCGCGTCATCTGGTCGTTTCTGCTGCTGGTGATCCTGCTCAGCGCGCGCCGGCAGTGGAAGACCCTGCTCGCATCGATCAAGGGCGCCCGGTTCCTCTTCGCCTTCCTGATCGCCTCGATCCTTCTCTCGGTCAACTGGCTCATCTACGTCTGGGCTGTGAACGCCGACTACATCATCGAGACCAGCCTGGGCTATTACATCAACCCGCTCGTCAGCGTGCTGCTGGGGGTGATCTTCCTGCGCGAACGGCTGCGACCGGCGCAGTGGCTCCCCATAGGCCTGGCGGCGGCGGGCGTCCTGTACCTGACCCTGAGCTACGGACAGCCGCCCTGGATCTCGCTGGCGCTGGCGCTGACCTTCGGGCTGTACGGGCTGGCGAAAAAGACCGCCCCGCTGGGCTCGTTCTACGGCCTCTCGATTGAAACGGGCATGCTGCTCATCCCCAGCCTGGCCTACCTGTTGTTTCTGCACGCCAACGGACAGGGCGCGTTTGGACACGCCAGCCCGCTCACGCTGTTCCTGCTCGCCATGACCGGGCCGGTGACCGCCATCCCGCTGCTGCTGTTCGGTTCGGCGGCAAAACAGATCGACCTTTACATGTTGGGCTTGCTGCAGTACATCGCCCCCACGCAGCAGTTCTTAATCGGCGTGCTGTTATATCACGAACCCTTCACCGCCACCGACCTGGTGGGCTTCATTATCGTCTGGCTCGCCCTGGCGCTCCTGTCCGCCGAGGGCTATCTGGTCAGGCGCAGGCACAAAGCCCTTGCCTGACCAGCCAAAACCTTCGGGTCAGTTCAATTCGAGCCTTCTCACGGAAGCGTGAACAGCATCACGCGGCTGTTGCCCGCGTCCGCCACCCAGATGCCGCCGTCCGGCGTAATCGAAAGCCCGACCGGCATGCCAAACTGGGCGCTGCCCGTGCCAAAGTCGCCAAAAGCCAGGAGCGGCTGTCCCGCGCCGTCGAACTTGAGCACCCGGTAGCCCTCGGGGTCGCTCACGTAGACGCTGCCCTGCGCATCGACGGCGATGTAGGGCTTGTTGTCGAGCGACTGCCCGTACCAGGCCGGCACCGCCCAGGAGCGCCCCGGCTTGTAAGCGCCGTCTTCCATCAACTGGAAGGTCTGCACGCGCTGGTTCCAGGTATCCGCGACGTAAACTACGCCGTTCCCGTCCAACGCCACCCCAACCGGCTCGTCGAGCTGCCCCGGCGCCATGCCGGCCTCGCCAAGCTGGTTCAGGTATGCGCCGTTTGAGTCGAAGATCACCACGCGCTTGTTGCCCGTGTCGGTGACGTAGACGTTCCCCTCCCGGTCCACCGCCACGTCGCGCGGGCCCCACATCGCCTCGGGCTGCTCCGCCTGGCCGAAATAGCCCCACATTTGCAGGAACTCGCCCGTAGCCGAGAACTTCTGGATCCGGTGGTTCCAGGTGTCCGCCACGTACACCGCCCCGCCGTCGGGGGAGACCGCGATCCCCCAGGGCTGGTTGAAAGTCCCGCCGGGGGCGGCGCCCATCGTCACGTCGCCAAACACGCCCCACGTCTGCAGCACGCTGCCGTCTGCGGCGAGGCGCTGGACGCGGTTGTTGTCGGTATCCACGACGTAAATCGAGCCGTCGGGGGCGCTCGCCACGTCGCGCGGGCGCAGGAACTGCCCCGCCGCGCCGCCCTGGCTTCCATAGATCGCCGCGGCCGGGATCTGGATGTACTTGCCCTCGAAGGGGTCGCTGACCGGTTCGACCGCCGCCGGCGTGGAGCCGTAATTCCACAGCTCGGAGGTGATGTCCTTGCGGATGTAAAGCCGCATGCGGGCCGCCGGCGACCAGTTGGCCAGGCTCATGTCCCGCCCCAGCGCCTTGCCATAGGCGGTGTAATCGCGGTTGAGCCAGATCTCGAACAGCGCCTGGCGCATGGCCGGGTTGGCGAGGGCGCCGCGCACCCTGGCCCAGCTCAGGTCGTAATAGTCCTGGTTGGGCCACCACAGCCGGATGTAGTCGAACTGATCGTACAGGTTCGCCACCACCGGGTCGATCTTCCCGTAATTGGCGTCTCCCACGAGGATGATCGGGACGTCGCGCAGCGAGCGCGAGGGGTTGGCGCCGAAATAGACCGCGTTCGGATAGCTGCGCAGGTACCACCAGTAGGGATAGGAGGTTTCGTTGTCATAAGCCACTTTGATCCCCAGCCCATCCGTGGTGCGGCGGGAGATCTCTTCGATCTGGCTCAGGGCCACCTTGACCCCCGGAGCGGAGTGGGCATAGACCAGCAGTTCGTTGGCGTCGTCATAGGCGTAGAAGTTGGCCTGGATCGCGGCGCGGGCCGTGGTGACGCCCAGCAGCGCAAAAAACGAGAGCAGCGTCAGGCGCGCAAAATCCGCCCCCGGCCAGGAACGGACGAGGTAGATAGCGCCCGCGCCGCTCGCCACGGCCGCCGCCAGGCTGAGCAGGAACTGGCTGGTGGCCTGGAGCTGCGCCAGCTCCTTGCCCTGGAAGGGCGGGTGATCACCCAGAAGAGAGCCGAGCGCCGCAAACGCGCTCACCAGGAAGACCGGCAGGAGCAGCAGCGCCAACCAGCCCAGGCGGCGGCGCAGCACGCCCCAATCGGTCGCCTCGACCAGGCGCCCGAGCGCCCAGGCGCTGCACAGGATGGCCGGCAGCGTGATGTGCACGGTGAGCCAGGGCATCTTTTCGCCCGCCACCGAGAACGCGGCCAGGCTGGTGACGGCCCAGAAACCAAAGAGCGGGAAGACAGGGGCTGGCTCGTAACGGCGCTCATCGTCCGCCTCCGTCCCGAGGGCTTCGCCGCGCTCGCCGGATTCTTCAAGGAAGGCGAGCTGTACCGCCTCCTCGTCTGGCTGAGCTTGACGCCCGCGCCTGGCGCCGGTGACCCAGTCCCAGATCGCGATCCCAAACGCAAGCCAGGTGCCGAGCATGGGCAGGTATTCATAGACCGGCACCTGGATCAGGGCGTAATAATAGGGGGGCTGCGAGCCGCGCTGCACCCCCTGCTGCTCCAGCCAGTAACCGAGCGACCCCACCAGGCCGGTGAAAAAGCCCGCCCCGTTTGTGAACATCGAGGTGTAGAAGATCGTGAACAGCCCGTACCATATAGCGGCGTTGACGAGCCACAGCCGCGCGTTCCAGAGCAGCCCGATCACGACCGAGACGATGAACAACGGGACCAGGAAGGCCGCGACGTGGAGGATGTCCTGACCGGTGAGCGCCATCACGTCCGAGGCGTTGGTGGGGATCTTCCAGCCCATCAGCCTCACCGGGAAGGCGGCGAGCTGCGGCAGGACGAGCGTGCCAAACACGATCAACATGCCAAAGGCGCGGTCGCGCTTCAGG
>JADYYC010000374.1 GCA_020853835.1 Anaerolineales bacterium | reverse complement strand
GGATCGTCTCGTCCGGACGGATACCAAGCGCCAGCCAGTCGAGCGCCATCTCATAGGTGTTCTGGCGCAGGTCTCCGGTCGCTTCGACGGTTGTCAGGGCGTGCACGTCCACGATGCAATAGACGCATTCGTAATCGTCCTGTAGCGCGACGTAATTTTTGATCGCGCCCAGGTAATTGCCCAGATGTTGGCGCCCCGTCGGTCGGGCGCCTGAGAAAACGCGCCCCTTTTTAGTTTTACTCATAACCCCTCCTCAGGATAATTTGCGAATAAGCGCTGCAACTTCGCCCGGTTCGGCATGCCGGCCGGTTTGAAGTTTTGAATAGACCAGTTGATCGTTCACGCTGACCTCGAAGCGTCCGCCGTCGGACGGCTTCAGCGTCAGGGATTCGATTTCAGGCTCGAACTGTTCGAGCAGGTCGGCCGCCAGACTGACAGCCCGGTTGGTGTAGTGTCAAACGGCGCAGTAAACAATTTGGACTTTCTTGAGCATGACGAACCTCCGGCGCGCTTTAATGTGAAACCCCGCCAGTGATGCGACGGGGTAGAGAGCCAGCCTCACAAGATGGGTTGGTCAATCGCCAGCCCGGCTCGAGCCTGGGCAGCAGATGAACCACCTGCCTGGATAACGGCGGCAAGACCGGCGCAGGCTAGTCGGGGGGGCGCAAACCCGCTCCTTTCACCCTGCAGCTCCGAGGACCATTCAGCGCCGGCGCACAGGCGGGGTTTTCACCAGCTTCCGCTCTCTGGACTGCCGTTCCAGCGCTTACTATCCCTCATCACAGCTTTTCGGTTTCGGTTGCGGATAAGTATATCACAGGTCTTGCCTTGAGATAGCGCGCGGGTTATAGCGCCAGTGTTCCGGTAGGCGCAGGAACGCACAAAAAAGAAGATTTCACGGCGGAGTATGCTAAAATTATTAATGAAGCGGCAGCTTGTGAATGTTTCCCCGATCAGAATTGCGAGAGCGAAAAAATGAACCACAAAATAGACGTCCGACCTTCCCCCATTGCAGGTCAATGGTATTCTTCAAACCCCGACAGCCTGGCTAACTCGATCGACCGTTACATGGACGAGGCGGCTCTGCCCTCGCTGGATGGTCAGGTGATCGGCGTGATCGCGCCGCACGCGGGGCACCTCTACTCGGGGCCGGTAGCGGGATATGCGTTTGCGGCGCTGCGCGGCTTACAGCCCGAAGCGGTCGTGGTCGTTTCGCCGATGCACTATCCCTACTACGAACCGCTGCTCAGCACCGCCCACGAGGCCTACCACACTCCCCTGGGAGACATCCCCGTCGATGGGGAGGCCTTGAATAAGCTGGATCGTTACTTGAAGGAATCGCTGGGTTCAGGGCTGGGGCGCGTCAGGCGCGACCCCGAACACTCTCTTGAGATCGAATTGCCCTTCCTGCAGCGCGCCGTCGCCGGCCCGTTCAGCCTCATCCCGGTCATGATCGTCGACCCAGGCGTGCGAACCGCGCGCTTGCTTGGTGAAGCGATCAGCCGGCTGGTCATCGAAAGCGGCTGGACGCCTGGCAAAGAGGCGGTGCTGGTCGCCAGCACCGATCTTTCGCATTTTTACCCGCAGCGGGTTGCAAACGAGCTTGACGCCGAAATGCTGCGCAGAATAGGCGATTTCGATCCGGAAGGCGTGATTCGCGCCGAAGATGAGGGCAAGGGGTTTGCTTGCGGGCGCGGCGCGGTGGCGGCGGTCTTGTTTGCCGCGCGTGCGCTTGGCGCCGACCGTACCCAGGTGCTCCACTACGCCACTTCGGGAGACGTGACAGGGGATTATAACCGGGTGGTGGGCTATGGCGCGGCGGTGATCATTAAAAGTGAAGAATAGAGATTGATTTATGGATGGAAATGCTTTATTTGACGTATTGGGGTTGGTTGCCATAGCGGTTTTTGTTCTGGCGAATGGCTTTTTCGTTGCCGCGGAGTTCTCGCTGGTCAGCGTGCGCCGCACCCGTATCGCCGAACTGGTGGCGCGCGGCCAGGCCGGTGCGGACGCCGTCCAAGAGGCCATCGAAAACCCCGATCAGGTGATCGCCGCGACCCAGCTTGGGATCACATTGTCCAGCCTTGCGCTGGGGTGGGCGGGGGAGCCGGCGCTCAGCCACCTGATTTATCCCGTTGTGGCGCTTTTCCCACGCGCAATCCAGAGCGGGGTTTCACACAGCATTTCCTCTATCCTTGCCTTTACGCTGATCACGTTCCTTCATGTCGTGGTAGGAGAACTCGCGCCAAAGTCGATCGCGCTGCAAAACCCCGAGCGCACCTCGATCGTCGTAGCCGGGCCGACGCTGCTCACCGAAAAGATCTTCAAACCCGCGATCTGGATCCTTAACGGCGCCGGAAACGGCTTGCTGCGCTTGCTCGGCGTCCACCCCGCCAGCGGTCACCAGCTCGTGCATTCGGTGGAAGAGCTGAGGATGATCGTGAGCGCCAGCGCAGAAGAAGGGGTGGTGCAGGCAGACGAGCGCGAGATGCTCAACGCGGTCTTCGACTTCGGCGGGCTGGTGGTGCGCCAGGTGATCGTCCCGCGCACCGAGGTGGTGGGGGTGCAGGCGGACACGCCGCTGGAGGAGATCATCACCCTGGTCACGCAGACGCCCTACACCAAATTCCCCGTGTTCGAAGAGAGCCTGGACCAGGTGATCGGCATCGTCCAGGTGCGCGACCTGCTCAGCGCGATGCAATCCGGCGAATGCAAGGGGTGTGTGGCGCGCGATTTCGTGCGTGAACCGCTCTATGTCCCCGAGGCCCTGCCCGTGCGCACCCTGTTGCGCCTCTTTCGAGACCAGCGCCAGCACCTGGCGATCGTGCTCGATGAGTTCGGCGGCACCGCCGGGATTGCCACGCTGCATGACTTGCTGGAAGAGATCGTCGGTGAGGTGAGCGACCTGTACGATCAGAGCCTGCCGGGCTTCCAGAGCCTGCCGGACGGCTCGATCTTGGTGGACGGCATGACCCAGATCGAGGACGTCAACCAACATCTCGATCTGCATCTGGTTGAGCCGCATTACGATACCATTGCCGGGTACGTGATGGGAAAGCTCGGACGCATCCCGCGCCAGAATGATGTCGTCGAAGGGGAGGGCGTCCGGCTGCGCGTGGTCGAGATGGATGGCTTGCGGGTGAGCCGTGTCTCTCTCAACCTGACGGGCGAGGGGGCCGATCAGAAACCGGCCGACGGCGCCAAAACGTAACCCGCCTGGGAGATTGAATTGGTTTCAGCAAACGCCCAGGCAGAGGACGTCTCCGGCTTTCTCGAGATCGCGGTCAACGTTTCTCATGTGAGCGGAGTTTTCCATTACCACCTGCCAGCCGAGCTGCAAGATCAAGTTCAGGTCGGGCATGTGGTTTTGGTCCCCTTTGGCGCCCAAACCGTTCAAGGCGTGGTGCTCGGTCCGGTTGAACAGCCGATGGTGGAGAAGACCCGCCCGGTGCTCGACCTGGTAGACGCCCAGATCTCACTGACCTGGCAGCAAATTGCGCTGGCAAAACGCATGTCGGCTGACTGGCTGGCCCCGCTGGCTGCCTGTATCAGCCTGATGCTGCCGCCGGGCGTCGACCAACAGGCCGACCTGATCTATACCGCTCAGGGTCGTCTGCCCGATGATTTGAGCGTCACGCAGGAGCGGCTGCTGCGGTTGCTTTACCGTCGCGGTCCGCTGCGCGGCCAGCAGATTGACCATGCCATGCGGCGCGTGAACTGGCGCGCGGCCGCACGGTCCCTGAT
>JADYYC010000373.1 GCA_020853835.1 Anaerolineales bacterium | reverse complement strand
TTTACGTTGGCGGAATACTTCACACCCTGCGCCATACCGCTCGGCTGCCTGGGTGAGAAATGGCCCGCCTACGACCCGGCCCTGGCCCGCCAACTCCTGGATCAGGCGGGTTATCCTTCCGGGTTTCAGACCCAGATCGCCTATCGCAATATTGTGCGCAGCTATCTGCCCGAGCCATATCGTGTAGCCGAACAAATCCGCGCTCAGCTCCGGCAAAACGTGAATATCAATGCCAGCCTGGTGCCGATCGATTCGCCCGAGTTCCTCCAGGCTGTCGACGAGGGGCGGCTGCCCGGCCTATTCCTGTTGGGCTGGGGGACGGACTACGCGGACGTAAGCAATTTCCTGGACACCCATTTTGGCGCACAGGCTACCCGCCTGTTTGGGAAGCCGTTCCCCGATATCCAGCAGGCTTTGGAACAGGGCCGCTCCACCGCCGTCGAGGCGGAGCGAAGCCCTTATTACGAAGCCGCCAACAACGCCATCCGCGAGCATGTGCCGATGGTGCCGCTCGCGTTTGGGGGCTGGCAGTCGCCCCAGTCGCTCTCGATGGCGGTCAGCCGCTCGGTGCAGAATGCGCAAACCAACCCTTTCAGCCTTGAGCGCTTTGCCGAGATGACCGTGAGCGGTCAGGAAACGCTGGTGTGGATGCAGAGCAACGAGCCGCTCTCGTTGTACTGCGCCGATGAAACCGACAGCGATTCGCTGCGCGCCTGCGCTCAGGTGATCGAGCCGCTGTACCGTTTCCAGGCGGGCGGGGCGGGCGTCGAACCGGCGCTGGCGGAGAGCTGCACGCCCAACCCCGAACTCACTGAGTGGACCTGCAAGCTGCGCGACCAGGTGCGCTTCCATGACGGAACCCTGCTGGACGCAAACGACGTGGTCAGGTCTTTTGGCGTGCAATGGGACGCAGGAGACCCGCTTCACAAAGGCCGCCTGGGTGATTTCGCCTACTTCAAAGAGCTTTGGGGGGCGTTCTTGAATGCCAGATAACCGGGGCGGTTGAAGCCATCCAGCCGCCGCGCTGACCGGGATGCCCGGCGCAGCCAGTCTGAATCCCTTTGACATTCCTCGCTCCCCAGAATACAATGAGAAACCTATGATAGACTTGTCATCGGAGGATCGATGAGCGCCTGGCCCGGAAAATTCGTCATCGGCCTGACAGGCAACATTGCAACCGGAAAGAGCGTTGTGCGCAAGATGCTCGAGCACCTGGGCGCTTATGGTATTGACGCCGACTCGCTCGCCAACCGGGCGATCGCTAAGGGCTCGCCCGGCTACCAGCCGATCGTGGAGACGTTTGGGAGCTGGGTGCTGGGCGCCGACGGTCAGATCGACCGGGCGAGGTTGGGGAAGATGGTGTTTGCGGATGCGGAGGCCCTGGCGCGGCTTGAAGCGATCGTCCACCCCCATGTGCGCGAGGCGATCGACATCCTGGTGCGGCGGTCGAGCCACAAAGTCATCGTGGTCGAGGCGATCAAACTGCTCGAGTCGGGCCTGGCAGAGCTGTGTGATTCGATCTGGGTCACCTACGCGCCGCCGCAGCATCAGTTGGCGCGCCTGACCCAGAAGCGCAAAATGAGCGAGACGCAGGCCTTGCAGCGGATGAAGGCGCAGTCGCCTCAGGAAAAGAAGATCGCCAGGGCGAACGTGGTGATCCGCAACGAAGGCTCCTATGAGAATACCTGGAGCCAGGTGATGGCGGCCTGGTACCGCCAGGTGCCGGCGCCCGAGGAAGAAGAGGAGGAAATCGTCGAGACGGTCGAGACCGTGGAGGGCGAGGTAGCCATCCAGCGCGCCCGGCCGCGCGAGGCCAGGGAGCTTGCCGAGATCATCTTCCGCTTCAGCCAGGGCAAGCGCCGGCCCACGCGAGAGGACATTATGGCCGCCTTTGGCGAGAAGGCGTTTTTGCTGCTCAAAATCGACGGGAAAGCGCTGGGGATGGTGGGCTGGAAGGTCGAAAACCTTGTTGCGCGCACGGATGAGATCTTTATCGACAGCAGCCTGTTTTTCCCCGACGCAATACGCCTGTTAATGAACGAAGTGGAGCGGGTTTCCCGCGAACTGCAATGCGAAATATCGCTCTTGTTTTTGCCAAAAGATCTGGACAGCCAGGAATCGGCTTTGATTTCCCTGGGTTATCAGCGCCGTTCGATCGAGAGCCTGGGCGTGCGCGCCTGGGAAGAGGCGGCGGTCGAATCGATGCCGTCCGGTTCGCTCATGCTGTTCAAACAACTGCGCAAGGACCGCGTCCTGCGGCCGGTGTAATTCAAGCGGGGAGAAGGCGCGGCCGTGTTTGAGTTCCTGGATAATCTGGCTGCCAACCTGGCTTTTATTTTCGAGCGGCTCAACTGGCTGAGCGTCCTCGATATCCTGCTGGTTGCGGCGGTGTTCTTCACCGTTATGGCGTTTTTGCGCAACACGCAGGCGGTGGCGCTCTTCAGAGGCATCCTGCTCCTGGTCGTGCTGGTGGCTGTGCTCACCTCGTTCGAGGTGCTGCCGGCGTTTTCCTGGTTGATGCGCACCGCTCTGCCGGCGCTGTTATTCGCTATCCCGGTGATCTTTGCGCCCGAGATCCGGCACGCGCTGGAGCGGCTTGGCAGGGCGGGCGTGAGCCGCCCAAACGGCCAGACCGCTTACCAGATGCAGGATGTGATCGGCGATATCGTGTCTGCCACGCTGCGCCTGGCGGAGCGCCAGCACGGGGCGTTGATCGTGCTGCAAAGGCGCGACCGGCTGGATGAGTACGTGAACACCGGCGTGAGGCTGGAATCGCGCGTGACGCCTGAACTGCTGCTGCAGATCTTCTACCCAAACACGCCGCTGCACGATGGGGCGGTCGTGATCGCGGGCGAGCGGCTGGTCGCGGCCGCGTGCGTGATGCCGCTTTCAGCGAGCGGCGTGCTCACCCCCACGCCCGAGCGGCAGATGGGGCTGCGACACCGGGCTGCCCTGGGCATCTCGGAAGCCAGCGACGCGGTGGCCGTGGTTGTCTCGGAAGAAACGGGCCAGATCTCCATCGTGCAGGGGGGCAAAATGATCCGCCGGCTGGATATCGAGCGGCTCGAAAATATCCTGCGGGCGTTTTTCAAGTCGCCTGAGCGCGGCGGTTTGATCGGGATCGTTCAAAAGTTCATCGCCGGGCTGATCGAGAAACGAGAGGAAGAGCAGATCTGATGCAGGCGGTGGCGCGCTGGTTGGGTGAACGGTTTGGGACTTTCGTGCTGGCGATCGTCCTGGCGGTGGCCGTCTGGGTTACGGCGGTGGTGGCCGCCGACCCGAACGAGCAGCGCACGCTTCGCCCGCACGCCCTGGAAGTGATCGGCCAGCCCTCGCAACTGGTGATCGTGAACCAGATACCCGAGCAGGTCCGCTTAACCCTGCGCGCCCCGAAATCGATTTGGGCGGATCTGGAGGACAACCCCAGGCTGGTGAAAACCTGGATCGACCTGACCGGATTGGGGCCGGGCGAGCACACTGTCGAGGTCAAGTCGCAGGTGGATATCTCGCCCATCCGCTACGTAGATGCGGAGCCGCGCTACGTGGATGTGACGCTCGAACCGCTGGCGCGCAGAGAGATCCCCATCCAATACGTGGTCAGCGGCGTGCTGCCGCTGGGGTACCGGAGCGGCCAGGCGCGGCTGGACCCGGAGGCGGTCGTCATCTCTGGCCCGCAATCCGCCGTGGACGCGGTCAGCCAGGCCCGGGTCGAGCTGAACATCTCCGGCGCCGTGGAGACGATCGAGAGGACCGTGCCGGTGGAGCTCCTCGATGGCGAGGGGAATCCCGTCGGCGGCCTGTCCGTCTCAACCAAAACGGTCGATGTGATGCAGCCGGTGAGCTTGCTGGGCCGGTTCAAAAACGTGGCGGTGAAGATCGTCACGACCGGGCAGGTCTCGAACGGCTACCGCCTGACGAACATTTCAGTCGCCCCTCCGACCTTCACGGTTTTTTCGGAAAACCCCGAACTGATCAACGAGCTCCCGGGCTTCATCGAAACGATGCCTGTGGATATCAACAACCTCGCGGACGACACCGCCATCTCGATCGACCTCAACCTGCCGGAAGGGATCACGACCGTGCGCGAGCCAAGCGTGATCGTGCAGGTGAGCGTGGCCGCGATCGAGGGCAGTATGACGTTGAGCCTGCCGGTGGAGATCGTCGGGCTCGATCCCGGATTTCAGGCTTCGATTTCTCCCGAAAGCGTGGATGTGATCATCGCCGGGCCGCTCCTGGTGCTCGACCGGCTGGCCGCGGAGAACTTCAAGGTGGTGGTGGACGTCATCGGCCTGCCGCCGGGCATCTACCAGCGCGAGCCGGTGGTGGTCGAGGCGCCTGAACAGGTGCGCGTTCAAACCACATTACCGGAAACGGTCGAGGTGACGATCGAGATCGCCCCGACGCCGACCATCACTTCCACAACTCCGGCCCCTGCGGGGGGCGCTGCGCCCACCTCGACGCCGGCAAAAACCCCGACGCCCCTCATCCAGCCGACCAAACCCCCTACGGGCGCGCCGGAGCCCTGAGGCATACGATGCAAAAACCGGTTGTCGCCCTGGTAGGGCGTCCAAATGTTGGCAAGAGCACCCTGTTCAACCGCCTGGCAGGTGAACGGCTGGCGGTGGTGGATGAAGTGCCTGGCACCACCCGCGACCGCCTGCTGGCGGAAGCGGATTGGAACGGCGTGTTCTTCGACATCGTGGATACAGGCGGGATCGACCCTCACTCCAGCAGCAGCGGGAGAGCGCCGCTTTCGGTGGGCTCGTCAGATTTCATCGAATCGATCCGCCTCCAGGCGGAGATTGCGATCCGTGAGGCGGATGCCATTCTCTTCCTGACCGACGCGGAGAGCGGGGTGACCCCGGCCGATGTCGAGGTGGCGCAGATCTTGCGGCGCAGCCAGGTGGAACGGGAGGGCAAGCGCTGGCCTCCGATTTTGCTGGTGGTGAACAAAGCCGACAGCGCGGCCCGCCGGGATCAGGCCCTGCAATTCTACGAGCTGGGAATGGGCGACCCATACCCGATCTCAGCTATCCATGGCACCGGCACGGGCGACCTGTTGGACGACCTGGTCAAGCTACTGCCCGCCAGCCAGGAGCCGGACGAGATCGACAGCGTCAAGATCGCCATTGTGGGCAAGCCAAATGTCGGCAAATCCAGCCTGCTAAACCGCTTGCTGGGCGAGGAGCGGGCGATTGTCAGCCCCATCCCAGGGACAACCCGCGATGCTGTGGACACTTTCTTTATTTATGAAGACATACCGATCACATTGATCGATACCGCCGGGATACGCAAGCGCGGCAAGGTCGAGCCGGGCGTGGAAAAGTACAGCGTCTTGCGCTCGATGCAGGCGATCGAAAGGGCGGATGTGTCGCTGCTGGTCATCGATGCGGAGAGCGGGATCACCTCTCAAGACACGCACATCGCCGGGTACATCCTGGATGCCTGGAAGAGCGCGCTGGTGTTGGTGAACAAGTGGGATGCGATAGAGAAAGACTCGTTCACCATGGAGGCCTACACCCAGCGCCTCCGGCAGGAACTGAACTTTATGGAGTACGTGCCGGTGCTGTTCATCTCCGCCAAGACCGGCCAGCGGGTCGAACGCGTCCTGCCAACCGCACTGATGATCCAGGAGGAGCGGTTGGTGCGCTTGTCCACCTCGCAGATCAACGCCATTATCCACGAAGCCCAGGACGCGCATCCTGCGCCCTCCTCGGGCGGGCGCCAGTTCAAGATGTATTACGGGACGCAGGTGCGGAGCGACCCGCCCACCTTCCTGATCTATTCGAACGACCCAAAGCTGGTACATTTCAGCTATGTTCGCTATCTGGAGAACCGGCTCAGAAAGGCCTATCCCTTTGTTGGGACGCCGGTGCGCTTTATCTTCCGGCCTCGCCGCCAGACCTGATAATCCTGCAAAGGATGAACGTACTCTAATATTTAAACCTTGATACACAATTCGAGCGGTTTTATAATCCTTAAAACGAATGGAAAACGATCTTTCAGAAAACACACCGCTGGTTGAGCTCTCCCCCGAGCAGGAAGGGGAGGCCAAAAAAGATTCTGGGACAGGGCGTTTTTTGCTGGATATCCTGGAAACTGTCGTGTTATCGCTGCTCTTGTTCCTGGCGATCAACGCCATTTCGGCGCGCATTCGTGTAGACGGCTACAGCATGGAGCCCACGCTGCTGAACGGCGAGTTTGTGATCGTCAACAAGATGGCTTACACGTTTGGCGAGCCCCGCATCGGGGATGTCATTGTCTTTCACTACCCGCGCGATCCCGAACAGGAATATATCAAGCGTGTGATCGGGCTTGCTGGGGACACGGTGAACATTTCGAACGGGCAGGTTCTGGTCAACGGGAACCTGATCGATGAGCCTTACATCTCTGCGCCCCCACGGTATGAGAGTGAATGGCTGGTGCCGCCCGATTCGCTGTTTGTGCTGGGCGATAACCGTAACAACTCGTCAGATTCGCACAATTGGGGCCCCGTGCCGATGAAGAACGTGATCGGCAAAGCCTTGTTTGTCTACTGGCCTCCTGAACAATGGGGATTGATCGAGCACCCGATAGCTGCGAGCGCAGCGCCGTGAACGGCTGAAGAGGGAGTAGCTGGATGAACCAATTCAATAAACCTGACGACGACATCAAGCCGGAAAGCACGGAAAACCAGCCTCAGTTCTACAGCCTTTGCCCGGAGTGCCAGACCGGGATACTGCGCCTGGAATATTTGACCTATTTCACCTGGCTGAACAAAGAGTTAATCACCGTCCCCAACTTTCCAGCCTGGGTGTGCGACGTGTGCGGCAAGCGCGATTACGACGCCCATGCGGTCAAGAGGCTGAACATGCTGTTGAGCACCACCGGCAGGCGCCGCTCGCCGAAGGGGAAGCGGCGGCCCGGCTCACGCGGGGTCGAACGTCCGCTCCCGTGAGGGGTTTAGATCCATCCTTGCTGAGATAAATAGGACTTTGCCCAAAACAGGGCGATCAAGGATTTCGAGTCTTGCAGCTCGCCGCTCTCTGCCAGCCGGATTGCTTCGCTGGCAGTTTTCTTTTCGATTTGAATAATCTCGTCGATATCTCCGGGCAGGGGGGAGGGGTAGAGGTCGCGCGCCAGGAAAACGTGCATAAATTCGCTTGAATAGCCGGGGGCGAGGTAAAACGATCCAAGCTCATGCATGGTCCTGGCAGCCATGCCGATTTCTTCGCGCAGCTCGCGCTGGGCGTTGGCAAGCGGGTCTTCGCCCGGTTCTCTCACGCCCGCGGGAAGCTCTAACAGGTAACAGTCGATCGGCCGCCGGTACTGGCGGATGAACCACACCTGGCCTTCCTCGTCGATGGGCAGGATCGCAACCGAATCGCGATGATCGACGACATCGATGCGAGCCTGTTCGCCGCCGGGGAGGCGCAGGAAATCCTGGCGGATGCGAAACACCGGGCCCTGATAGACGGTCTCGCTGCGCAGCAATTCTACCTTCATGGACACACGCTCCAAAATCGAGATGGCTTATAAAACAGCAGCCCCAGTATATCATTCAGAACGCCAGGCATCGAACAGGGGACTGGTGTCTGCAAGGCAGACGATTTGAAACACGAAGAGCAGCCTTGCATGGGCTGCTCTTCGGATAAGACGCAGGGGTTCCGAAGCGTGCGGGTCTAGGGGATGTTTAGAACATCGCCCGGGCTGAGCTTGGAGTTCAAGTTGATGTTGTTGACATAGGCGATCATGTTCGGGTCGACCGCGCCAAAGGCGCAGGCGATGGTGAAAAGGGTGTCGCCCGGGCGGACGGTGTAGGTGGTCGGGTGGGGGCGCAGGCTGCGGTTGCCCGGGAACGGGCCGGCGTTGGGGATCTGCAGGACCATGCCCGCGTAATACACCGAATAGCTGTTCAAGCCGTTGGCCCGCAGGA
>JADYYC010000372.1 GCA_020853835.1 Anaerolineales bacterium | reverse complement strand
GGTTCCTGCGCCACCACGTGCTGCTCCCAGATCTTCTCAAAAAGGGTCTTTGGCATCGGCTCAGAAGCTCCAACCGCGCGGATAGGTGTTCGGCTCGGGGAAAGGCTCGTGCCAGTCGGGCAGCGGCTCGCTCTCCCGCTTTGGCGCCGGCGAGGGGATTGCATCGAGCAGCCAGCCCTCGGGGTAGGTGTTGGGTTTTGGAAACGGCTCCATCGCGTGCATCGAAGCCTGTGGGTGGGTTTCAACCGGGTCGCTCATCGCTGTTCTTCCTTTCTATCGGACAAACTTACGCCAACAAAGTCAATCGCCGGGCGCGACGGCCTCTAGCACCGCGGCGCGCTCGGGGGGCTCGCCTTCCAGCCCGCCCGCCACGAGCAGCTTGTTGATCGCCGCCAGGTAGGCTTTGACGCTGGCGACGATGATGTCGGTATCGGCGCCGTGCCCGCCAAAGGTGCGCGGCGTTTGCGTCTCGCGCTGCGCGTCGAGCTTGTGATGCCCGTTGCTGCCCTGGATGCGCACCGTCACCTCGCCCAGGGCGTCGATGCCCTCGGTCACGGCATGGACGGAGAACTCGAGCAGCATGTTCGGCGCCCGCACGATCCCGTCGATGGCTTTGTAGGCCGCGTCGACGGGGCCGGTGCCGACCGCAGCCCGCACGTGCAGCCCGCCGTCGGGCCCGCGCAGCCGCACCGTGGCAGTGGGCATTCCCACCGTCCCACAGGCCACCTGCAGGTCGTCCAGCGCGTACACTTCGCGCGGGCGGTAGATCTCGTCCGCCAACAGGGCTTCCAGGTCGGCGTCGGTGATGGTCTTCTTCTTGTCGGCCAGCTCTTTGAAGCGCGCAAAAGCCTGGCCCAGCTCGGCGTCGTTGAGGTCGTAGCCCAGCTCGCTCAGGCGCACCTTGAGGGCGTGCCGTCCGGAGTGCTTGCCGAGCACCAGCCGGCTCTGGGTCATGCCCACCGTCTCGGGGCGCATGATCTCGTAGGTCATCTGGTTCTTGAGCATACCGTCCTGGTGGATGCCGGCTTCGTGCGCAAAGGCGTTTGCGCCCACGATGGCCTTGTTGGGCTGTACCACGATGCCGGTGTAGTTGCTGACGAGCTTGCTCATGCGCCCGATCTGGGTGGTGTCGATGCGGGTCTCCAGGTTGAAGAAGGGACGGCGGGTGTGGAGCGCCATCACGACTTCTTCGAGGGAGGTGTTCCCCGCCCGCTCGCCGATGCCGTTGATGGTCACCTCGGCCTGGCGCGCCCCGGCCTGGATGCCGGCGAGCGTGTTGGCGGTCGCCATGCCCAGGTCGTCGTGGCAGTGCACCGAGATGACGCAATCGCGCGCGCCGGGGGTGTGCGCCAGGATGCCGGCGATCAGCCCGCCGAACTCCTCGGGCGTGGTGTAGCCGACCGTGTCGGGGATGTTGAGCGTGGTCGCCCCGGCTTCGATGGCGACGCGCAGCACCTGGTAGAGGAAGGACGGGTCGGAACGCCCGGCGTCTTCGGGGCTGAATTCGACGTCGGCGCAGTAACGCCGCGCATAAGCCACCTGCTCGGCGACCGCCCGCAGCACCTCTTCGCGGGTCATGCGCAGCTTGTGCTGCATGTGAATGTCGGAGGTGGCGAGGAAGGTGTGGATGCGCGGCCGCGCCGCCGCCTGCACCGCCTCCCAGGCTTTGTCGATGTCGCCGCGGGTGGCGCGCGCCAGCCCGCAGATCACCGGCGGGGGGGTTCCATCCGCCCCGGCCGCGCCCACCTCGACCGCAATCCGCCGCACGGCCTCCAGGTCGTCGGGCGAGGCGGCCGGGAAGCCGGCTTCGATCACGTCCACGCCCAGCCGCGCCAGCCCGCGCGCCACCTCGAGCTTTTCAGCCGAGGTCATCGAGGCGCCGGGCGACTGCTCGCCGTCGCGCAGCGTGGTATCAAAGATGCGCACATATTGATCAGCCATCATGCACCTTTCCCGTTCCAGTTGTCGGGGCGCAGGCTGCGCACCGCCGCCCCCGCCTGCCACATCTCCGATTCGCGCATTTCCTTGAGCTCGGCGTCGAGCTTCTGTTTGTAGTCGGGGGCGCTGTTGGCTTCGAGCACGATGCGCACCTGTTCGCCGCTTTCCACGCTGTCGTAGAGGCGGTTGAACACCGGCTCGACCGCCTGGCGGAACTCGTGCCGCCAGTCGAGAGCGCCGCGCCGGGCCGTCGCCGAGCAGTTGGCGTACATCCAGTCCATGCCGTTCTTATCCACCAGGCGGATCAGGCTCTGAGTCAGCTCCTCGACCGTCTCGTTGAAGGCTTCGCTGGGGGTGTGGCCGCGCTGGCGCAGCAGGTTGTACTGGGCTTCCATCACGCCCGCCAGCGCGCCCATGAGCACGCCGCGCTCGCCGGTCAGGTCGGAATAGACTTCATTCTGGAAGGTGGTCGGGAACAGGTAGCCCGAGCCGATGGCGATGCCCAGCGCAAGGGTGCGCTCGACCGCCCGCCCGGTGTAGTCCTGGTGCACGGCGTAGCTGGAGTTGATGCCGCTCCCCGCCAGGAAGTTGGCGCGCACGCTTGCGCCCGACCCCTTGGGCGCCACCATGACCACGTCCACATAGTCGGGGGGGACGACGCCGGTCTGATCGCTGTACACGACCGCAAAGCCGTGCGAGAAGTAGAGCGCCGCGCCCTCCTGCAGGCATTCGCGCACCGCCGGCCAGAGCATCATCTGCGCCGCGTCCGAGACCAGGTACTGCACCACCGTGCCGCGGGCGGTGGCTTCTTCGATCGAGAAGAGCGTCTCACCGGGCACCCAGCCGTCGCGGAGCGCCTTATCATATGACCCGTTGGGGCGCTGCGCCTGTCCCACGATCACGTTGATCCCGTTCTCGCGCATGTTGAGCGCCTGGGCGGGCCCCTGCACGCCATAGCCTAGCACCGCGACCGTCTCGTTCTTAAGCACCTGGCGCGCTTTTTCGAGCGGGAACTCCTCCCGCGTCACCACTTCTTCTTTTACGCCGCCGAAATCGATAACTGCCATCATTCACTCCTTTATGGGTCAATTTTTTATTGCACGCGCCCGTTGCCGCTGCCGTTGCCGTTGCCGTTCTGTCCGAGGGCGGCGCCGCGCGCCATCGCCACCAGCCCGGTGCGCACCATCTCGAGCACGCCGATCGGCTGCAAGACCTGGACAAAGCTGTCGATCTTGTCCACGTCGCCGGTGATCTCGATGATGAGCGAATCGTTGGTCACGTCGACGATGCGCGCCCGGTAAACCTCCACGAGCTGCATCACCTCGCTGCGGCGCTCGGGCGGGGCGCTGACCTTGATCAGCGCCAGGTCGCGCATCACGCTCGGCTGGTCGGCCAGGTCTTTGATCTGGATCACGTTGACCAGCTTGTACAGGTTGGCGGTCACGCGCTCGGCGTTGGTCTGGTTGCTGTCGATCACGATCGTCATGCGCGAGACGCCGGGCTGCTCGGTGTGGCCGACGGTGAGCGATTCGATGTTGAACGCCCGCCGCCGGAAGAGCGACGCCACCCGGTTCAACACGCCGGGCTTATCTTCCACCAGGGCTACCAAAGTATGCTGCATGGGTACACCTCCATTTTCCTTTTCCGCATTACAGATCCGAATCGGCCGACTCCGTCAGCGCGCTCGGGAGCGGGCGGCGGATCATCGCGTGCAGGTCTGCCCCGGCCGGAACCATAGGGTAGACGCTGTCTTCCTGTTCGATCATGAACTCGATCACCGCCGTGCCGGGCGCCTGCTGCGCCTGGCGCACCGCGGCTTCGACCTGCGAGCGCTCGGTGACGCGAATCCCGGTCAGCCCGTGCGCCTCGGCAATCTTGACGAAATCGGGCGAGCTGATCGGCGTGGCCGAATAGCGCCGCTCGTAGAAGAACTCCTGCCACTGGCGCACCATGCCCAAATAGCCGTTGTTGAGGATCGCCACGTTGATCTTGATCCCGGCCTGGGCGGCGGTGGCCAGCTCGGCCTGGGTCATCTGGAACCCGCCGTCGCCGGCGATAGCCCACACTTCCATATCGGGGCGGGCGCACTTGGCGCCGATGGCGGCCGGGAGCGCAAACCCCATCGTCCCCAGCCCGCCCGAAGTGAGGTAGTTATAGGGCTGGCTGTGCTTGTAATACTGCGCCGCCCACATCTGGTTCTGGCCCACGTCGGAGACGACGATCGCCTTGCCCTCGGTCAGGCGCCACAGGTCGTGGATCGCGTGCGGGGCGTACAGGTGGCCGTAGTCGGGCAGGTTCTTGATGTCGCGCACGGCCGAATCGCCGCGCAGCTCGTCGATGGTTTCGAGCCACTCGGAGTGGTCGCAGGGCGCCACCTGCGGGAGCAGTTCGCGCAGGTTATCACCCAGGTCGCCGATCAGCGCCACGTCCACCGGGATGTTCTTGTTGACTTCCGAGGCGTCGATCTCGAAGTGGATCTTCTTGGCCTCGGGGGCGTAGGTCTCGCGCTTGCCGGTGACGCGGTCGTCGAAGCGCATTCCCATCGCCACGAGCAGGTCGGCCTGCTGGATGGCCTGGTTGACCCAGGCTTCGCCGTGCATGCCCATCATGCCCAGATTGAGCGGGTGCTCGGCGGGCATGCCGCCGATGCCGAGCAGCGTCATCGCCACCGGCGTGCGGGTGCGCTCGGCAAACTCGCGCAGCAGCTCCATCGCGCCGGACTGCATCACGCCCCGCCCCGCCAGGATCACCGGGCGTTTGGCCTGCTGGATGAGGGAGGCTGCCTGTGCCAGCGCCTGGGCGGTGGGACGCCGGTCGGGGCGGTAACCGGGCAGGCGCAGGGGCGTGTCTTCGTACTCCCATTCGATCTCCGCCTGCTGGGTGTCTTTGGCGATATCGACCAGCACCGGCCCGGGTCGCCCGGAACGGGCGATGTAGAACGCCTCGCGCATCACCTCGCCCAGCTCGCGCACGTCCGTCACCAGGTAGTTGTGCTTGGTGACCGGCAGGGTGATGCCGGTGATGTCGGTTTCCTGGAAGGCGTCGTAGCCGATGAACTGGCGCGCCACCTGCCCGGTGATGGCGACGACGGGCGACGAATCGGCAAACGCGGTGGCGATGCCGGTCACCAGGTTGGTGGCGCCAGGCCCGGAGGTGGCCATCGCCACCCCGACGCCGCCGCCGGCGCGGGCGTAGCCGTCCGCCATGTGCGCCGCGCCCTGTTCGTGGCGCACGAGCACGTGGCGGATGGGGTAATCGAGCATCGCGTCATAAAGCGGCAGGTTCGCCCCGCCCGGGTAGCCAAACACGGTCGTGACCCCTTCACGCACCAGGCATTCCCAAACAATTTGAGCACCGGTATATCTGGTCATCTTTTCTACTCCTTTGCTTTTCTCTAAGGGTCTATCAGCACCGCGCCGGTGTCGGCGCTGCTGACGAAGTGGGCATAACGGCGCAGCCACTTGCTGGCGGCGCGCGGTTCGAAGGGCGGCAGGGCTTCCAGGCGGCGGCGCAGCTCGGCCTCGCTCAAACGCACGTCCAGGCGGCGCTCCTCCAGGTCGATCTCGATTATGTCGCCCGGTTGCAGCGCCGCGATCGGGCCGCCGGCGGCGGCTTCGGGCGAGATGTGGCCGATGCAGGCGCCGCGCGTCCCGCCCGAAAAGCGCCCGTCGGTGATCAGGGCGACCTGCTCGCCCATCCCCATCCCCATGAGCGCCCCGGTCGGGCTGAGCATCTCCATCATCCCCGGCCCGCCGCGCGGGCCCTCGTAACGGATCACCACCACCTCGCCGGGCTGGACTTCGCGGGTCAGGATGCCGCGCATGGCTGTGTCGTGCGAATCATAGACGCGCGCCGGGCCGCTGAAGCGCCGCATCGAGGGGGCCACCCCGCCGGTCTTGACCACCGCCCCGCGCGGGGCCAGGTTGCCAAACAAGATCGCCAGCCCGCCCCGGGGCGAATGGGCATTTTCGAGCGGGTGGATCACTTCGGGGTCGAGCACGCGCGCGTTACGCAGCGTCTCGGCCAGCGTCCCGCCCGTCACGGTGAGGCGGTCGGTGTTGAGCGCGCCGGGGATGCGGTTCACTTCGCTCAAAATGGCGGGGACGCCCCCGGCCCGGTGGATGTCTTCCATGTGCCACGAACCGGAAGGGCTGACCTTGACCAGGTGCGGCACCCGGTCGGCGACGGCGTTGATGCGCTCGAGCGGGTAATCGATCCCGCCTTCGTTGGCGAGCGCCAGGGCGTGCAGCACGGTGTTGGTCGAGCCGCCCATAGCCATGTCGAGCGCAAAGGCGTCGTCGAGCGCCTGGGGGGTGACGATCTGGCGCGGCAGGATCTGGCGTTCGACCAGCTCGATGATCTTGGCGCCGGCGGCCCGCGCCAGCGCTTCGCGCTCGGGCGTCAGCGCCAGGGCCGAGCCGTTGAAGGGCAGCGCCAGCCCGAGGACTTCCATGAGGCAGTTCATGCTGTTGGCGGTGAACATGCCCGAGCACGAGCCGCAGCCGGGGCAGGCGGCGTCTTCGATCTGCTTGAGCCGTTCGGCGTTGATCGTCCCGCTCTGATACGCCCCCACGCCCTCGAAGACCGAGACCAGGTCCACCACGGTTCCGTCGGGGGTGCGCCCGGCGCGCATCGGCCCGCCCGAGACGAAGATGGTCGGGATGTTGAGGCGCATGGTCGCCATCGCCATGCCGGGCACGATCTTGTCGCAGTTGGGGATGCACACCATGCCGTCGAAGCTGTGCGCCTCGATCATGGTCTCGACGGAATCGGCGATGATCTCGCGCGAGGGGAGCGAATAGCGCATGCCGGCGTGACCCATGGCGATCCCGTCGTCCACGCCGATGGTGTTGAACTCGAACGGCACGCCGCCCGCCTCGCGCACGGCCTGCTTGACCAGCTTGCCGAACTCCTGCAGGTGCATGTGTCCGGGGACGATGTCGACGTAGGAATTGACGACGGCGATAAACGGTTTGCCCATGTCGGCGTCGGTGACGCCGGTGGCTTTGAGCAGCGAACGGTGCGGGGCGCGCTCGACGCCGCGCTTGATCCGGTCTGAACGCATCACGATTTGAGATCCCTTTCGGAATTAAAAATAATCGCCTCCGGCGGCTGCGCGAGCGGGGTAGAAATGCGCTGGCAGGCGGGAGGCGAAGCGGAAAAGCCCTTCCCGGTTGGCGTGGCGGCCGATGCGGAGCGCGCCGCGCGAGCCTGGGCGGGGGCGCTCGTACGCATCGGGGGGGTTGAAGTTCTGGAGGAAGGCATATTGTGCACGGTGTTTTTTCCTGGGTGTGGCAAAAGAAAGGAGCCGCCCTTTGGTTGGGCGGCTCCTGTTTTACCTGGTTTTCCTTATCCGTTGGCCTGGAGTTACTTCTGTTTTCTCCTGACCTGGACCCTGACTTTCGCCTGCCCAACCGTAAAGCGGTTCTCAAGAATAATGACGAGAACCGGAAGTAAGGCAAGGGCGAGAATAGCGATCAGGGAAAAGTTCGGCATGGCGTTAGTGGTTGTTTTGGTAATGGTCTCCAGTTATTAAGGCGCAAGTTTACCATTCGAACCGGGGGGGGAAGATTAATAGTAGATTAAAGAATTTCCGCCCTTCCTCGTGTGCAGTGCAGACACCCAGGAAGAGAGGCGTATTGCCAGAAACCGGCAGGCTCTGGAGGGGCCGGGGGTTTATCTTTTCTGTAAGGAAATTTTTATCCTGCCAGCTATAAAATTGAAGTATCATCCGTGCTGTTCCTATCTGCACCTTCAAAGCGAACAACAGCTAAATTTCAGGAGGGAAGCCCATGGCAGCCAGGGTGTTAGTCACTATCCTTATCGTTATCCTTCTGATTTCCCCCATCGCATACTTACCGGTTTCGGGCGCAGCAGCCGCCGAACATAACCAGAACACCATCCGTAACGTCATTGTGTTTGCCGCGGGCCAGGGCGAGCGGGAAGTAGCCATCCGCCCCGCCGGCCCAGACCTGGAAGGCGCCGGCCCAGCCGCCATCGCCATGTTGGGCGAGGACGATTTTTACCTGCTCGATTCGGGCAACGACCGCATCTTACACTACGACCGAAGGGCGGATCTGGTCGATGCCATCCCTCTCCCGGCTGGGATCGGCGCGGCCGACCTGGCCGTCACCCCCGACGGCTTCTACGTCCTGGACGCGCCAAACAGCGTGGTGCTGGGCCTGAACCGGGCCGGGAAACCCACTTCCCGTTACCCGCTGCCCGATCACCCGGGCGCGCTGAACGGGCAAATCGTCCTCGCCCCGGACGG
>JADYYC010000371.1 GCA_020853835.1 Anaerolineales bacterium | reverse complement strand
TTTGAAAACCTGGACGATTGATCGATCAAATTTCAATAACGAAAAGGAGTATATAAATGACTGAGTACACTGTCAAGGAGCTTATCCATAATCATGAGAAAGCCTTCGTGCCCGATGCGGCGGAAGGCGTGGAGGCCGTCATCCAATACCGGTTGACAGGCGACGAAGCCGGCGATTACATCATCAACATCCGTGACGGCAAATGTGTTGTGGAGGAGGGCATCGCGGAAGAACCGGACGTGACCCTCACCTCTGACGCACACGATTTTGCGGATGTCCTGCTCGGCAGGGCGAACGGGATGCAGTATTTCATGACGGGTAAGCTGAAGCTTTCGGGTGATTTGAACCTGGCGATGAAGCTTACCAGCTTCTTCAAGATGGCTTGAAATTAGCCCGAGACGTCGAGTTTAGTCAGGGAGATACGCCGTCGAACACAAAGATCGGTTGAGGTCTCAGCCGATCTTTTTTGATATCAGTTGCCTGAAAATCAGGTTGGGGGTGTTTTAAGCCCTTGCGCGGACAAGAACGCGTAAAATTTGCGCAAAAGTTTGCCATTTTACGTTAAGAATATATAGAAGAAATGTTTGAAACATACTATAATGAAAATCGAGGCGTAATGCCAGGCGTCATTTTTTAGTTCAGAGCGTTAATCCATCTGCGATATGAGGAGGACAACTATGTCGAATATAAAAAAATTACTCATGATCCTGTTCATCACGGTGATCCTGGTTAGCGGGAGCGGCTTCGCAGCCCGGCCTGCCCAGGCTTCTGGTTGCGCCTATTACCACGTTGTCCGCGCAGGTGACACTCTTTCAGGCATTGCGCGCTGGTATGGCGCTTATTGGCCCTACCTGGCCCAGATCAACGGGATCCAGGCGCCAAGATACCGCATCTACACCGGGCAGGTGCTGTGTATCAACTTTGGCGGATACGGTGGGCGGTACACCACTTACCCGACTTATACCTCTCCGGTGAATTATCAAGCGGTTGGAACAGGCTGGGGCTTTGCGATCGCCAGCGTCACCCAGAACTCCAGCGTGACGATCCGCACGAATAATTTCCCCAGCAATGTGCTGTTCAAGGCCAAGATGGGGCGCCGCAGCGGCAGCGGGTATGAATGGGTGGATCTGCCGGACATCGATTCGGGCCGGGGCGGCAGGTTTGAGGCGGCGTTTACCATTCCTTCCCAGTTCCACGGGACCTCGCAGCTCGTGGTGCGCCTGATCCAGAACAAGAAGAACGGGAAAACGTTCACACATGATCAGTGGTTCAGTAATGTTACGAGCAGCTCTGGAACCGGCGGGCGCGGCGTAAATTACTACCCATACAACTACTATTATCACGGCACGATCCCGACGATCTGGATCGTGAGCGTGGTCCGCAATTCAAGCGTGACGATCCGCACGGCAAACTTCCCCCCGAATACCGATTTCCAGGTCCTGATGGGGCCGATGGGGGCGCGCGGGTTTGGATACCATGTCACGACTTTCAACTCCGGCGCCGGCGGCGCGATGACGCTCACTTTCTCGATCCCGCCCCAGCTCTTTGGATCGCAGCAAATCTCGATCCGCACCCAGAATAACTGGTCCGGTTACTTCAGTTATAACTGGTTCTATAACAACACGGCTTACTAAACGAAGTAATTGATCGTGTCCACCTGGCGAGGCGGTTTTGCGGTCTCGCCAGGTGTTTTTTCTTCTAGGGCGCCCTGCGGGGGAATCTTTCCAGGGCGGCTTTCTCGAGGAATTCGAAACCCAGGTTCAACAGGCTTTGCAGCTCCTGTGCCTCGGCCTCTGAAAGCGTGGGAGAGTCCTGGTCAGCCCGCTCGATCCATTTGACCAGCGCGCCTCTCAGCCCGCTGGAGCGCCGCGCCCAAATCGAATCGACGGATATACGCTCGAGCCGGGTGATGAGCAGCCTGGCCTGGGTATATAAATCTTCTGTTGTCATCCTGAGGCTTCCAAGAAAAACCGCTCGATCGAGCGGTTCTTCTCAATAAATAAATAAGGCTTGAAAAAAATGAAAAAAAGAATAATGGGTTAGATATTTGGCACAACCTGGCTGTACATATTGCCTATGTAGGGCCCCAGGACGGCTAAGACAACGATGATCGCAATGGCTACAAACAGCATGATCAAAGCATACTCCACCAATCCTTGACCTTTACTGAAAGATTCCATATTGCGCATGGCGCCCACCTCCTTTCTTCGATATGGAATCCACGACATTTACATTATAGAGTTATTTTTATTAGAATCCAATAGACAAGAAATAACAAAAATGCAAAGAACGGGCTACATTTCTTGAATGAAAGCCCGTTCTTACAAATTATCCTTCACTGGTCATGATGAACAAGGGGTTCATCTCAAAACTGTGGAAAAACGGACGCAGCCGCTCTGTGTTGTAGTACTTCTTGACGTTGACGACTTTCTTGACGCTTGTGACGATCTCGATGGGCACATTATCGTAACGACCGTTGCGCAGCACGACCAGGCGCCCGTGAACGCCCTTGAGAGCCAAATCCAGCGCCAGGTTGCCATAAGCCATCGGCACGATGGAATCGATGGCGTCGGGGTCGCCGCCGCGCACCATATAGCCCAGTTTTTGGTTGATGACGTTGATGGCTTTGCCGTTGTTGAACTTGGGGGAGCGTTCCTTGAGCTCCGCAGAAACCAGGTCTCCGATCCCGCCCAGCTTGGCATGCCCGAAGGCGTCTGTGGTCTGGTCTTTGAAGATCATTTCCCCCTCTTCGAACATGGCGCCTTCCGAAACCATGACGACGGAGTATTTGCTGGGGTTGTGATTGCGGTCGTAGACCATGAGCTCGGTCAACAGGTCGATGTTGAATTTGAATTCGGGGATCACGCAGCGGTCGGCTGCGCCCGCCATGGTGGGGAGCATCGAGGTGAAACCCGCATAGCGTCCGAAAACTTCAAGAACCAGGAAGCGCTCGTGTGAACCGGCGGAGGTGCGCAGGCTGTTGGCAAGCTGGATCGAGCGCGTGACGCAGGTGCTGAACCCGATGCAATATTCCGTGCCGGGGACGTCGTTGTCCATCGTCTTCGGGATCGCGATGACCTTGAAACCCTGCCGGTGAAGCTCCACGCCAACGCTGAGCGTATCATCGCCCCCGATGGGGATGAGATAATCAATTCCCAGGAAGTCGAGGTTTTCGAGGACTTCGGGGATGATGTTGTTGACCTCATCGGTATATTTGGCTTTGAGATGCTCCGGAAGATCGGCTCTTGCCATCTTCATGGGGTTGGTGCGGGAGGAATGAAGAAAAGTGCCGCCGGTTCTTCCTATTTTGCGGACGGTGGTTTTATCCAAAATTTGAAAACAGTCGCTGTTATCGGCTTTTGGATCGCGGATGATATCTACCAGTCCGGCCCACCCTCGGTGGATTCCCACGACCTGGTAGCCCTCGTCGATGGCGCGGATGGTCACTGCGCGGATAGCCGGGTTAAGACCGGGGACGTCGCCGCCGCCGGTGAGAATACCGATTACGCCTTTAATTTTTTCTTTGGGCATGATGAAACCTCCAGATAAATTTTCTCTTTTAGTTTTTTGTTTTGAAAAACCGACCTATATTTTACCTTTAAATTTCGAATATTGCGCCGGGCTGGCGCAGGGGGTCGTCCTCGTGCCAGGCGGGGCGAACTCAGATCCAGTTGGGCTCGGGGTAGGTCCCAAATACTTCTTTCATCACCCCCGTGATCTCGCCCAGGGTGGCGTATGCCCGGACGGCCTCGGTTATGTATGGCATGGTGTTTTCCGTGCCCGCGCAGGCGATCCGCAGACGGTCGAGCGCCTGGCCAACCTGTCCACTGTCGCGCGCCCCCCGGACCTGTTCCAGGCGGGCGGCCTGCCTTTCGTATCCGCGAGGATCCATCTCAAGCAAGGGGATGGCGACCGGTTTGGCGTCGTTATAGGCATTGACGCCCACAATTTTGCGCACGCCCAGGTCGATTTCCTGCTGATAACGGTAGGCGGCGTCGGCAATTTCGCTTTGGAAGAAACCTTTTTCGATGCACGGCAGGACTCCGCCAAGCTCTTCGATGCGTTTGAAGTAATCGTAAGCCTGGGCTTCGATGCGATTGGTCTGAGCTTCGACAAAGAAGGAGCCGCCGAGGGGGTCAACCGTGTTCGAAACGCCCGATTCCTCGGCGATCACCTGCTGGGTGCGCAGCGCGGTCGTGACGGCTGATTCTGAAGGCAGCGCCAGCGCCTCGTCCATTGAGTTTGTGTGGAGCGACTGCGTGCCGCCCAGCACCGCCGCGAGCGCCTGGATCGCAACACGCACGATGTTGTTCTCTGGCTGCTGGGCGGTGAGCGAAACCCCCGCAGTTTGGGTATGGAAGCGCATCAGCCGGGAGCGGGCAGAGCGCGCCCCAAACCTGTTCAGCATCTCGCGGCTCCAGATACGCCGCGCCGCCCGGTATTTGGCGATCTCTTCAAAGAAATCGTTGTGGGCATTGAAGAAGAAAGACAGCCGGGGCGCGAATTCGTCCACCTGCAGCCCGCGCTCGATCCCCCAACGCACGTACTCCATGCCGTCCACGAGCGTGAATGCCAGCTCCTGCGCGGCGGTTGAGCCTGCTTCGCGGATGTGATAGCCGGAAATGCTGATGGTGTTCCACTGCGGAACCAGGCGGACGCCGTGCTCGATGGTGTCCACGACCAGGCGCATGGAAGGCTCGGGCGGGAAAATATACTCTTTCTGGGCGATGAACTCTTTCAAGATGTCATTTTGAAGGGTGCCGCGCAACTGGTCGGGGCGCACCCCCTGTTTTTCAGCCGTGACGATGTACATTGCCCAGATCACCGCCGCGGGAGAGTTTATGGTCATGCTGGTTGAAACCCGATCCAGCGGAATCCCATCCAGAAGGATTTCCATATCCTTCAAAGAGGAGACAGCCACCCCGCATTTCCCAAACTCGCCCAGCGATTCGGGCGCGTCGGTGTCATAACCCATCAGAGTGGGGAGATCGAACGCGATCGACAGCCCCGTTTGCCCCTGGTCTAGCAGGTATTTGAAGCGCAGGTTGGTTTCTTCAGCCGTGCCAAAGCCGGCGAACATGCGCATGGTCCAAAGCCGGCTGCGATGCAGGGTCGGATGGATGCCGCGGGTGTATGGATACTCGCCCGGAAGCCCGAGGTCCCTGAGATAGTCCAGATCAGCCACGTCGAGCGGGGTGTAAAGACCGTTAATAGGCTCGGACGAGGTGGTGATAAACGCCTCCTGCCGCTCTGGCATGGACGCCAGGTTGCGCTGGAGGGTTGTCTCTTCCCATTTCTCTTTTATCTGGCGCAGCTCTTCTAGCCGGTCGTGATCGTACATTGATGGTCTCCTTTGGCCAATATACGCTCCAGATTATAGCACGCCCTTCAGCCAGAGCGTAAACGTGCTTCCAAGACCGACCTGACTTTCCACTGTGATCTTGCCGTCCATGCGTTCCATGATCTCCCCTGAGATAGCCAGGCCCAGGCCGGTGCCCGGCGCGCTGGTTTTGCGGCTGGCGGAGCCGCGGTAAAACCGGTCGAATATATGGTGCAGTTCCTCGGGGTCGATCCCGAAACCGTTATCGGAAATCGAGATTTTTATCCAGGATAGGCCATCGACCTGTTCGCGGCAGGCGTCTACGCGGATCAGGCCGCCGGGTGGGGTGTAGTTCAAAGCGTTCGTCAAAATATTCGAGACGACCTGCGACAGCAAGCGCGGGTCGGCCAGGGCGCCGGGCAAATCGAGCGGCCGGGTGAAAACCAGTTGCAGGCCTCGCTTGTCGGCCATCTGGCTGCGATCGTCAACGATGTCCTGGATCAACTGTCCGACGTCGATTTCCTTGACGAAGAATTGCACCCGATTGAACTCCAGCCGGGAAATCGTCAGCAAATCCTCGATCAATTCGGTCAGGCGGTCGGTCTCGCGGCGCAAGGTGGACTGATAACGCGTCCTTTTCTGCCCGTCCCCTTCATTTGCCAACAGATCGAGGAACAGGCTGAGGTTTGCCAGCGGTGTGCGCAGCTCGTGCGAAACATCCGAGACAAACTGGGTCTTCATCCGGTCCAACTCCTGGAAGCGGGTCACATCTCGGAACACAATAACGATCCCGGCCTGCTGTTCGGGGAGAGGCAGCGGCGAGGAGAGCGCCTGGTAGGTGCGCCCTGCCACGTCGATGATGATCTGTTCATCGGTGTCCTGGCTGGATTTCAGCCTGTTCACGAGCTCGGTATCGAACAATCTGCCGTTTGCGCGGTCGACCTGTTTGAGCAGCAGCGAGCCGGCCTGGTTGGATTCCAACAAGTTCTCCGAGCTGTCCAGGACATAGACGGCATCCGGGACGGATTCGAGGATCGCTTCGATGCGTTCTTTTGCCAGGCTCAGTTGGGCGGTGCGTTCATCGACGCGGTCCTCGAGATCGAGCGAATATTGCTGCAGGTCGCTGTATAAACGGGCATTGTGCAGCGCAGCCGCGGCATGCGAGGCAAAAGCCTGCAATCTGTGCAGACTCTGCTCATCAAAGTAATTTGGCTCCCTGCTGTTGACATTCAAAAACCCGATCACTTCCTGGTGGATCTGCAGCGGCGCGGCGGCATAGGAGCGGATCCAGGAGGTTTTTTCGAGCACTTTCCAGTCCGGTTCGGCCTGAGTGTCGTGGATTACGATCGGCTGACCGGTGGTCATCATGCGAAACAGCGTAGGCGTGGTGAGGGGCAGCACCGGGCCGCCCGTCAAGCTCTCGATTTCTCCGCTCGGCGATGATAAAAGCTGCCGCACCACCACTGCATGGTCTTCTTCGATCAGCATCAAGTTGACCGAGTTGCAGGAGACGACCTGGTAGGTCTGTTCTAAAATCTGGCTTAAGACCATGTCCAGGTCCAGGCTGCTGTTGAGCGTTTCGGTAGCCTGCACAATGGCTTCGGCAAAGCGCCTCTGGCTGTGCTCGGACTGATAAAGGCTGGCGTTTTGCAGGGCAATTGCGAGGGTGCGCGCGGCGGTAACGCCCAGTTGGAGGGTGGCGTCGTCGTGCTTGTGCGGCTGGCGGTTATATATCCCCCAAACGCCCATGGGCGTCCCCTGAAATTGAACGGGCAGCAGGATAAAGGAATGGAAGCCAAGCTCCAGCAGGGCGTCCTTTATGGCTGGATCAAGGGGCTCGTTTGCGAGGTTTTCCACGGCAAGGGCCGGTCGATCAAAGATGGTCTTTTCGCCTTCCGGTTGTAAAAACTGCTCGACGATTTGGTATTGCAGCGCGCCAGGAAAGCCGTGCGCGTGCACCTGCGGCTCATTTCCGGACGGGGTCGAACCGATCCAGATGGCGCTGGCGTCGGCCTCCAGCAGTTCCTCACCCGCCAGGAGCACCATTTCAAAGAGGGCGCTCGGCTCGCGGACCTGCACCAGCTCCGTTGTGAACCGGTTCAGAGCCAGCAGGCGGTGTTCCAGGTCTTTTCGATGGGTCATATCGCGCAGGTTCACCACGAAATAACTGGGCTCCCGCAGGGCAGTTTTCACTTCAGCAACCGTCAACTCGACGAAGAAAGAGCGGTTATGCCTGTTGAAGATCTCGAACTCGATGTTCGTGCGGCGCGATTTTTGGAATCCCTGAAGCAGATCGTTGATTGTAGTGAAACCCTGCTTTTTGTCCAGAAACGAGCAGATGTTCTGCCCCTGGATTTCTGCCCGGTCATAATCCAGCATTTCGGTGATGGCCGGGTTTGCATGGATGATCGTGCCCGCCTCATCGGTGATCAGCAGCCCATCGGGCATGGTCTCGGTCGAGGTTTGCAGGAGGGCCTGTTGATGCCGCGCCTCCAGGCTGATCATTGCGTAAGCCAGGTCGTCGGCAAGCTGCTGTAAGAGGCTCAGTTCCTCTTCTTCGTCAAAGGCATTTGGATCATGCGAGTAAACGCCCAACACGCCGATGACATTCTCCGCCAGGCGCAATGGAAACGCGGCAAAAACCGTGAGCCGGTTCTCGAAGATGCGGTGGAGCCAGCCTTCAGTCTGGAGATTTTTCTTGTCGATGCGGTGGATCACCGGCTGCCTGGTGCGGATGGCGGTCCGGATCGGGTCGGGACCGGGGGCGGAGGGGAGCGGATCCTGACCGGGCTTATTCAGCAAGCCGGCTTTTGGGCCCGCTTTTGCGATGATCTCATCGATCGCATCCCGATCCGCAGCCCGCAGGCCAATCCAGGCGAGATCGTAATCGAGCTGCCTGGAGAGCAGTTCACACGCCTGTCGAAAGAGGTCGTCTCGGCTGGTGGAGCGCACGACGAGCTGGTTGATGCGGTTGGTGGTGCGCAGCAGGTTTGCATGAAACCTGGCGCGCTGTTCCAGTTGGAACTGGCTGGAAAAAATCTCCAGGGAGGGCCGCGGGGTGGCTGCTGCGCTGCCTGGCATGTTCCGAGAGAAGCGTTGAATGTAAAAAGCCACGATCACACAGATGATCAGCGCCGACAGCCCGGTCTCCGCCAGGTTGGGCGATAGCGGGTGAACGAAATCCGATGCGCCTTGATTGACCAACACCGGGTACATGATCGTGTCAAACGCCAGGGCGGCGCAGAGGGCCGCGGCGCTCGCAAACAGGCTGGGGTATTTTTCCTGCCAGTTGCTTATCCCCTGGTAGACGACGATCAACAAGATCATGTCGAGCGTAAGGATCAAAACCGAGGCAAACACGAGGCGGATCAGGGCGCTGGGAGGATTTGTAAATGTGGAAAAGGTGAACAATGAGAACTGGGACATCGCGGACAGGGATTGGAAGACGGCGACCAGCCCCAGAGTCAGGATCGACCCGGCTAATATGTAACGCGCGTGAAGAGAACCATTGACGATATAAATCACCAGCAAGCCGGCCAGGAATGAAGGCAGTAAGATAGAGGTGCTCGCCAGGAAATAGGGATGACCGGAGGTGGGAGGCAAAGCAACAGCCCCATAAAACCGGAATTGGAGCGCGGTGATCATCCCGCCGAGCAAGAAAATCATCGGGCTGAGGCTAAAGCGGGCGCTTGAACGATGCAGCAGCAAGGTCAAGGCGCTCAGAAAAATTAGCTGCCCCGCCAGGATCAAGGTCATTTGAATCTGAGCATTCATCCCCAATCTCTAACAATCATCACAGCAGAATTTAGGGCTTGATCCCTTGACCGGTCGGGGCTCTCAATGCTTCACCGATTAATTTCGCGAGCTGCTTTAGCCGTGGAGGTTTCAGCAGCCAGGTCGTCAGGCCGTCATCGGGCATATTTTCGAGTTCGTTTTGCAGAGGATGTCCGGTCATCAGTATCACGGGGATCTTTAACCCGTCCCGGCGGATTTTCTGCAGCAACGGAATGCCGCCCATTTCGGGCATCACCACGTCGCTCAAGACCAGATCGACTTCCGCCGCATGTTCCGCCAGGTAACGGGCTGCCTCCGACCCGTCGGAGGTGCAGACCACGTGATAATTCAGCAGGTTCAAGCCCTCCATGAGGGCCTGCCGCGTGACGGGGTCATCTTCGACCACCAGAATCGTCTGGTTCATGCCGCGAATAAAAGAAGAGGCATCGGTGTCGGGTTCGGTGTAACTTTTTGCCGCCAGGGCTGGCAGGTAAAGCGAGAAGGTTGCGCCCTGGTCTTCGCTGCTCGAGACATCGACATGCCCGTCGTGCGTTTCGACAATCCCAAACACCTGCGAGAGCCCCAGTCCCGTCCCCTGCCCCTGGGTTTTGGTGGTGAAGAAGGGCTCGAAGATGTGCGGCAGCACCTCGGGCGCAATTCCGGCGCCGTTATCCGCGATCATGACGTGGATCCACTCTCTACCCGTGACCGTGCCGCAAGCAATGCAGTGGATCGGCGTGAGGGCTGAGACGCGCCCCAGGCGAATGGACAGCCTCCCGCCATCTGGCATTGCGTCCCTGGCATTGACGGCCAGGTTCATGATGGCTTGCTGCATGCGCGTCGGGTCCGCGCTCATCACCCAGGGGCCTGCCTCGAAATTTAGCTCGATGCGGATGTTCTCGGGCAAAGTCCTTTCAAGCAGCTTGACCTGCTCTTTGAAGAAGGGCTGTAAATCCATCGGGCGGCGCTCGAGCCTTGTGCGGCGGCTGAAATCCAGGACTTGCTGGATCAAATCGGAGGCGCGCCGGGACTGCTGGAGGATGGTGAAGAGGCGTTCGCGCAGGCGGCGGTCCAGGTCTGGCGCATCCAGCGCCATCTCGGTGTAGAGCAAGATCACCGCCAGGATGTTGTTAAAGTCGTGTGCAATGCCGGCTGCGAGCTGGCCCACGGCCGCCAGGCGCTCCTGCTGCTGGCTGCGGGTTTGAAGCTCGCGTTCGTGGGTCACATCGCGCAGCACCATCACCCAGTACTGGTTATCTTCGCCCAGCGTGGTGGGGCGGGCGATCACCTCAAAAGCGCGCTCGGCGGCGCTGATCTCGTGCCAGAGACCTTGCGGCGGGGAATTCAAGAGTTGCCCGAGAGCTTTGTCCCCCAATTGGACGAGGATCTCGCCGACTTTGAGGTTGAACAGGTTTTTGAGGTCTTTTTGAGCCGTTGGGTTGGCGAGCATGATCTGGCCGTCGTCAGCCAGGAGCAGCACACCCTCTGGGACGCTGTTCATGATCTCGCGCACCTGCTGCGCTTGCTCGCGCACCTGTTCGAGCAGCGCCTCCCGTTCTGCCTGGCTCTTGAGCAGGGCTTCTTCCGTCTGCCGGCGCATCTGCAGCTCTTTGTTGAGGATTTCATTGGCGGCGCTCAGCTCAGCGGTGCGGGCCTGCACGCGCTCCTCCAGCTCTTCGTTGGCCTGTTTTAGCGCCTCTTCGACCTTCTTGCGTACGCGGATTTCCTGCTGCAATTGCAGGTTTTGTGTTTCGAGCTGGCGCTGCAGGTTGCGCAGGGTGAGGTGGGTCTCGACCCGCGCCAGCACCTCTTTGGATTGAAAGGGTTTGGTGATGTAGTCGACGCCGCCAACAGCAAAACCCTGCACTTTGTCGGTTTGCTCATCCAGGGCGCTGACAAAGATGACCGGCGTGCTGTAGGTGGCCGGGTCGAGTTTGAGCTGGCGGCAGACGTCATAGCCATCCATGCCCGGCATGCGGATGTCTAACAGGATGAGGTCGGGGAGCAGTTCTCGGGCAAGCGCCAGGGCAGAACGCCCGTCCGACGCCTTGATGACGCAAAACCCGTTCGATTCCAGCATGACTGAAAGCAGTTGAAGGTTGGCGGCCGTATCATCTGCAATCAGGATATTCGCTTTTGCGGGCGGGCCGATCAAATCATCCATGATAGAACAACTTATCGCGCGGATGAATGCGTCATAGTGCTATTATAGTGATTTTCTGTGTTCCCTCGTTACAAAACTGTCAGGAGTCACGCCTGCATTTCAAGTTCGTGGGCGCTCTGTTGGATCAGGTTCCAGGCCTGCTCAACGTGGCGCCGCTCGGTATGGGTCTGGGCGATGCACATGCGCAGCGTCATGCGGTCGTCCAGGCGGGTGTGCGTCAGGTAAAGCTGTCCGCTTTGATTGAGCCGGTCGAGCAGCCGCTGGTTGAAATCATCTCCGGCCCGGTGCCTGAAACACACCAGGTTCAGAGGGGCAGGGGCGGCCAGCTCGAAGCGCGGGGATTGATCCACCCACCCCGCAAACTCCTGGGCCAGCGCGACGTGTGAGCGGATGTGGTAGCGCAGGCCTTCGATCCCGTAATGCCGGATCACGAACCAGAGCTTGAGCGAGCGGAAACGCCGCCCAAGCTGGATGTGCCAGTCGCGGTAATCGATCACGGCGCCGGTCTCGCTGGCCTGGTTGCGCAGGTATTCGGGCAGGATGCTGAACGTGCGGATCAAAGCGGCCCGGTCGGCGACGAAAAAGCAGTCGCAATCGAAATTGGTGAACATCCATTTGTGCGGGTTGAATGCGTAGCTGTCGGCGCGCTCAAGACCGGTTTGGATGTAGCGGAACTCGGGACACAGCGCGGCGGTGCCCGCCATGGCCGCGTCCACGTGGAGCCAGACGCCCTCGCGCTCGCAGATGCGCCCGATCTCTTCGAGCGGGTCGAGCGCGTTGGACGAGGTCGTCCCCACCGTTGCGCCGACGAAACAGGGGGTCAAACCGGCCCGGCGGTCCTCTTCGATCTGGCGCGCAAGCGCCTCGGCGCGCATGGCGAAGCGCCCGTCCACCGGGATGAGGCGGAGGTTTTGGCTGCCTATCCCGGCAATTTTGACCGCTTTCTCGATCGATGAATGGGCCTGAGAAGAAGCATAGGCGACCAGGCGTTCCTGCAGCCCGGTTTCATTGCTGGCATAGGCGGTGGCTCGCTCGCGCGCTGCCAGCATTGCTGTGAGGGCGGCGGTGCTGGCGGTATCCTGAATCACCCCGCCCCCGCTGCTGCGTGAGTGGAACTTCTCGGGCAGGTCCAGCATCTCGGCCAGCCAGTCCAGCACGTGGGTCTCCAACTCGGTGCAGGCCGGGCTGGTCAGCCACAACATTCCCTGCACGCCCAAACCCGACGAGAGAAGGTCTCCCAGGATCGAGGGCCCGGAGGTGTTGGCGGGGAAGAAGGCGTAGAAATTTGGCGACTGCCAGTGCGTGATGCCGGGGAGGATGATCTGCTGAAAATCGGACAGGATTTTTTCGAACGGTTCGCCCTGGGCGGGTGGGTGGGGCGGGAGCGCGGCGCGGATTTCCCCCGGCTTGACCGTTGAAAGAACCGGGAGCTGCTCAACCGACTGATAATAATCGGCAATCCAATCGATAACGGCCCTGCCGTATCGCCGGAACTCGTCTGAGGTCATGTGGTAGTTGGTCTGATCGCCCATCGCAGGTCTATTTCGAAGATCAGGCCTCAAGCCCGGTCTCGGTGTAAATTTTCACCCCGAGCTGACCGAAGAGGTGCGCGTAAACGACGCTGGTCCACGCCCCCGCAATGGCGGAGATAACCCAGACCGCGACCTGACCCAGACAGGGGATCCAGCCAATCAGCATGCCTATCCCGCTGGCAACGGCCCCGATTACCATACCGACCACCAGGACGACCAACCAGGCGACCAGGTAATCGTTCACATGCGACGAAATCAGGGAAATGATCTCTCGAATTTGGAAGCAGGAGGCAAATTCACCCGTGCGCGAGTAGCGAAGCTGGACGGCAGGGAAGTAAAAACTGAACGCGAGCAGGTACA
>JADYYC010000370.1 GCA_020853835.1 Anaerolineales bacterium | reverse complement strand
TGCCGCGCAGGCGCGGCACCCCTTTATCTCTCAGGGTCAACACCTTGCCGGGCTGGGTGCCAGCCGGGATGTTGAGCTTGGCGGGGCCGTCGACGGTGGGGATCTCGACCTCGGCGCCCAGCGTGGCTTGAGCAACATTGATGTTCAAGTCCAGCAGGATGTCGTAGTCGCGGCGGCGGAAGAACTTATGCGGCTTCACCTGGACGGCGATATAGAGATGGCCGTTAGGGCCGCCGTTCTCGCCGGGCTGGCCCTCGCCCGAGAGGCGGATCTGGGTGCCGCTGTCCACCCCTGCGGGGATGTCGACGACTTTGCGGCGGGTCTTGCGCTCCAGCCCGCGCCCCTGGCAGGTGGGGCAGGGCGAGGTGATGGTTGTGCCCTGGCCGCGGCAGGTTGGGCACGTGGCGACCTGGACCATCGAGCCGAGGATGGTCTGGCGCACCTGGCGCACTTCGCCGGTGCCGTTGCACTGCGAGCAGCGGACGGGGGTGGTGCCGGGTTTTGCGCCGCTGCCGCCGCAGGTGCTGCAAACCTCGTCACGGACGATGTCGATCTCTTTTTCCACGCCAAAGACGGCTTCCTCGAAGCTCAAGTCGAGGCGGTATTGCAGGTCGGCGCCGCGGCGCGGCGCGTGGCGCGAGCGCGATGAAGAACGCCCAAAGCCGCCAAACCCGAACAGGTCGCCGAAGATGTCGGCGAAGTCGAAGTCCACCGTGAAATCGGGCGCTCCCCCGGCGCCGCGCACCCCCGCGTGCCCGAAGCGGTCGTAGGCCGCCCGCTTTTCGGGGTCCGACAGCACCGCATAGGCTTCGTTGACTTCCTTAAACCGTTCTTCGGCATCCGAGGCTTTATTGACGTCCGGATGATATTCGCGCGCCAGCCGGCGGAACGCGGATTTCAGATCATCTCCGGATGCGCTGCGGGGAACTCCTAATACTTCGTAATAGTCTCTCTGAGCCATAACATAAACGGGTGAACGTCCGGGCGCAGGCGCACCCGGACGCTGGTTGATTCACTTGGTAGTCGATCCATCCGTCGGCGCTCAGCGCCTCGCGGCGGAGAATCGTTCGAAATCAGGCATTGTGGAACTCGCCGTCCACAACGTCTTCGCCGTCCCCTCCCTCAGTCCCTGGCGCGCCCTGGTCAGGACCGGGCGCTTCCGGCTGAGGTTCGGGCTGCTGGTAGGCTGCCGCGCCCACCTGCTGGAGCGCCTGATTGAGCTCTTCCAGGCGGGTGCGGATGACCTGGGGATCCTCGCCGGTCATCACCTCGCGCACGCGGGCGACCTTGTCTTCCACCTGCGACTTTAATTCGCCTGGGATCTTGTCGCCCAGGTCCTTGAGCGTCTTCTCGGCGGAATAGACCGTGCTGTCGGCGTTGTTGCGGACCTCGATCAGGTCCTTGCGGCGGCGGTCTTCGTCGGCGTGCTGCTCGGCGTCCCGGCGCATCTTTTCTACCTCAGCTTCGGACAGGCCGGATGAGGCGGTGATGGTGATGTGCTGGCTGCGCCCTGTGGCTTTGTCCTGAGCGGTGACGTTTAAAATGCCGTTGGCGTCGATGTCAAAGGTGACCTCGATCTGCGGCACGCCGCGCGGGGCGGGCGGGATGCCGTCCAGGTTGAAGCGCCCGAGCGATTTGTTATCCGCCGCCAGGGGGCGCTCGCCCTGCAGCACGTGGATCTCCACCTGCGACTGCATGTCGCTCGCGGTGGAGAAGACCTGGCTCTTGCGGGTCGGGATGGTAGTGTTGCGCTCGATTAACGGGGTCGCCACGCCGCCCAGCGTCTCCACCGAAAGGGTGAGCGGGGTGACGTCGAGCAGCAGGATGTCTTTGACATCGCCGCCCAGCACCCCCGCCTGGATGGCTGCCCCGATTGCCACGACTTCGTCCGGGTTGACGCCCTTGTGTGGGTCCTTCATGAAGAGCCGGCGCACGGCTTCTTGAACAGCCGGCATGCGCGTCATGCCGCCCACCATCACGACTTCGTTCACCTGGCTGGCTTCCACCCCGGCGTCTTTCATCGCCTGGCGCACCGGATCGAGCGAGCGCTGGATCAAGTCGCCGGTGAGCTGTTCGAGCTTGGCGCGCGTCAGGGTCATCACGAGGTGCTTGGGCCCGCTCGCGTCGGCGGTGATGTAGGGCAGGTTGAGCTCGGTCTGCATCAGGGAAGAGAGCTCGATCTTGGCTTTTTCAGCCGCCTCTTTGAGCCGCTGGAGCGACTGGCGGTCCTTGCGCAGGTCGATCCCGTTCTCGCGCTGGAACTCATCCGCAATGTAGTCGATGATGCGCGCATCGAAGTCGTCCCCGCCCAGGAAGGTATCGCCGCTGGTCGAGCGCACCTGGAAAACGCCGTCGCCGACGTCCAGGATCGAGATGTCGAACGTGCCGCCGCCCAGGTCGTACACGGCGATCACCTCATCCTTTTTCTTGTCAAGCCCGTAGGACAACGAAGAGGCGGTTGGCTCGTTGATGATGCGCAGCACCTCCAAACCGGCGATTTTCCCCGCGTCCTTGGTGGCGTTGCGCTGCGCATCGTTGAAATATGCCGGAACGGTGATCACCGCCTGGGTGACCGGCCCGCCCAGGTAGGCCTCGGCGTCGGACTTCAGCTTGCTCAAGATCATGGCTGATATCTCCGGCGGCGAGTATTCCTTGCCGTCCAGCACCACGCGGATATCTCCGTTTGGCGCTTCGGTCACCTTATACGGGACGCGCGCGAGGGCGCGCTGCACTTCGGGGTCCGAATATTTGCGTCCCATAAAGCGTTTGATCGAGAAGATGGTGTTTTCGGGGTTCACCACAGCCTGGTTGCGGGCGACGCGCCCGGTCAGGCGCTCGTGGTTTTTGTTGACCGCCACGACGGACGGGATCAGGCGTTCCCCTTCCGCCGAGGGGATCACGGTCGGTTCGCCCGCCTCCATAACGGCTACGACGGAGTTGGTCGTCCCGAGGTCGATTCCGATGATCTTTCCCATAATTATGCCTCCAGTGAATCAAGAATGTATCAGATATAAATACTCAGCGCGCCACGCGCACCATCGCCGGGCGCAGCACTCGATCGCCTAGCATGTACCCTTGCTGCAACACTTCAATGACCTGCCCACTTTCGTGTTCGCCGCTCTCGTCGGATGAGACCGCTTCGTGGAAGTTGGGGTCGAACGGCGCCCCCTCCGCCTGGATCTGCGTCACGCCCTCGCTTTCGAAGATCGCGAGCAGTTTGCGGTAAACCAGCTCGATGCCGTCTGCCCATGCGGCGCCTTCGCCCTCGCTTGGGCGCGCTTTCAAGGCGCGCTCGATGTCGTCGGCGATGCCCAGGAATTGACGGATGACCGAACCGGCCGCGGTCTGGTAAACCTGCTGCTGTTCGCGGTCGATGCGCTTCTTATAGTTGGTGAACTCGGCCCTGGCGCGCTGCCAGCCGTCGAGGTATTCGTCGGCTTTGGTGCGCGTTGTCTCCAGCTCGCGCTGGAGCGTCTCGATATCTGGAGCCTGACCGCCCACCTCGTCTTCTTCCAGGACCTCGGTCTCGAAATCTTCTTCTTGAATATTGCTCGGTTTCTTCTCGTCTTTTTTCATCATTGTTCCTGCGGCCCGGTTCTTGCCATCCGGGTCAATTTTAGAGATGTGCAATTTTCCGGCCAACCCCGCCCGGTCAACCCTCGGTCAGCATGTCCTCTACCAAATCGCTCAACAAGCCGGCCATGAAACGGACGGTTGAGATGGTGCGCCCGTAGGGCATGCGCATGGGCCCCAGCACGCCGAGCGTTCCGGTAGCCAGCCCGGGCGCGCCGTAACGGGCCAGCACGACCGAGCACTCACGCAGCTCCTCCCAGGTTCCTTCCCCGCCGATCAAGACCTGGACGCCGCCAGGCTCGCTCGCTAGCACCGTGCGGGTGAGCAGGTCCTCCAGCAGGGGGCGCTCTTCAAGTAGGCGCAGCGCCCGGCGCGCCAGCTCCATCTCGCCGAACTCGGGCTCCGCCAGGACGTGGGTGAGGCCGTCGCGGTAAAGCTCGCCCGCGACCACCCGGGTCGAGCGCCGCATTTCGTTGACAACGAGCTTGAGGATGTCCTGTTCGAGGGCATCCGTGGGTTGTTTCAGCCTCTCGATCCCGGCCTCGGTCAAACCTGCACAGTTCTGGTTGATCTTCTGAGCCACCGCGCTGAGCTGCTCCTGCGACACGGGCTCGGCCAGGTTGAGCATCTGTTGGCTCACGTCCCCGCCGGAGAGCACCAGCACCATGAGCACCTGGCGTCCGTGCGTGCCGATCAGCTCCAGGTGCTTGAAAATGGCTCGCTCTGGATGGGGGGCCGTGACGAGCGACGCGGCCTGGGCCTGGTGCGCCAACACCGAGGCGGCCAGGTGCATCCAGCGGTCGACGTCTGCGCCAGCCTGGTAAAACTGGTGGATGATCGTGCGCTTCGTGGGCGCCGGCAGGTCGGTGTGACCCATAAGCTGGCGCACGAAATAGCGGTAGCCCTCTTCGGTCGGCACGCGGCCAGCCGAAGTGTGCGGCTGGCGCAAGAACCCCATCTCGGTCAGGGCGACCATGTCGTTGCGGACGGTGGCCGAGCTAAAATCGAGCTTGTAACGCTTAACTAACGAGACAGACCCCACCGGTTGGGCGGTCTCGATGTAATCCCGGATCACCAAAGCCAGGATGAGTTTCTGTCTTTCGCTCAGGTTGGTTTCCATGACACCTAATTATTAGCACTCTCGCAACGAGAGTGCTAATTTTCGACTTAAGATAATACCACGCTGAGAAACGAACGTCAAGAAACCCATTCGTCGGGATTAGGAATTCTAATACGAAGTTAACGCGGGATTTGTCACAGGATTATAACAAGTCCATCACCCTACCTGTCACAGCCGTGCGTTACACTTTTTATGAACGAGAAAAAGGAGAAAAGAATGAAATTCAAAATTTCGACAGCCGCTTTGCTTGTTCTTATGGCGCTGGTTATAACCCCCCTGTTGACCGCCTGTGGGGGTCAGAGCGCCGGCAACACCGCCGAACCCCAGGGTCAGCCAGGGGCTAACAGCATCAAGTTGACCCTGGGCGCTTACACCACCCCCCGCGAAGCGTATCGCGAGCTCATCCCCATGTTCCAAAAGCAGTGGAAGGAAAAAACCGGGCAGGATGTGGTATTCGAAGAGTCCTATCTGGGTTCTGGCGCCCAGTCGCGGGCGATCGTCGAGGGTTTTGAGGCCGATATCGCGGCCCTGTCGCTCGAAGCCGATATCACCCGTATCCAAAAAGCCGGGCTGATCACCCATGATTGGAAAGCGGGCAAATACAAAGGGATGGTGAGCGATTCAATCGTCGCCCTGGCTGTGCGGGATGGCAACCCGCTCGGGATTCGGGATTGGGCGGACATTGCCGCGCCCGGGCTCGAAGTCCTGACGCCGAATCCAAAGACGAGCGGCGGGGCGATGTGGAACGTGCTCGGCCTGTACGGCGCGGCCAGGCGCGGCTTTGTCGAGGGCGTGGCCCCAAACGACGAGGCCGCGGCTCAATCTTTCCTGCTCAGCGTGCTAAACAACGTCACCGTGATGGATAAAGGCGCCCGCGAGAGCATCACCAACTTCGAAAAAGGGGTTGGCGACCTGGCGATCACGTATGAAAATGAGGTCCTGGTGGGTCAACTGAGCGGGCAGACCTATGACCTTGTCATACCTCGCTCCACGCTCCTTATCGAGAACCCCATCGCGGTCGTCGATGCCTATGTGGATAAACACGGCGCCCGCGCCGCCGCCGAAGCGTTTGTGGAATTCTGTTTCACCCGCGAAGCCCAGGAGGTTTTCGCCAGGTACGGTCTGCGCTCGGTCGACCCGGAAGTGTTGAAAGCCACCCGCGACCGCTACCCAGAGGTTGAAGACCTCTTTACGATCGATTACTTCGGCGGCTGGGAAGCTGCCACGCCGTTCATGTTCGGCGAGCAGGGGATCTATACGACGACTGTGGCGAAGATCCAACGCCTGAACCAGTAAAGCCCGGCTGATCCAGGGGCCCTCCAGCACAGGCCGGCGCAAGAATCGGTCTGCGCTGGGGCTGCTTCCGGCCAACCCCGGCCTATTCGCCGTACATATGGATTAAAATAAGCCTGCAGATGATCAAGAAACTTCGTTACGGGCGCATTAATCTGTCGCTCTTGATGGTGGCGACTCTTTTGCTTATGGTGATCCTGACCGCCAGCGCAGTCGGGATCCCGGCCATTCTCTTGATCCGCAGCCAACTCGGCGAGCAGGCCTGGGCGCTGGTTGAACAGGGGGGCCGCTCGGCGCAGGCGCTCATGGCCGAAGACCGGCTAAACCTGGAAAACCTCGCGCTCCTCACCGCCCAGCGCCC
>JADYYC010000369.1 GCA_020853835.1 Anaerolineales bacterium | reverse complement strand
GGGCTGGTGGATGCGATCACGCGCACGCTCTCGGAGCGCGCCGAAATCCTCGACAGCGCCTCGGATCGGCTGCGCGTCATCCGGAGCGAGCTGCGGGTGGTGCATGACCGCGTGTTAGGGCGCATGCAGTCCATCATGAGCGACCCCAAGAATGCGCCATTCCTGCAGGAAGCGCTGATCACCCAGCGCGATGGGCGCTACGTCCTGCCGCTGCGGTCTGAATTCAAGGGGCGCATCCGCTCGATCGTCCACGACCAGTCCTCCTCCGGGGCGACGTTATTTGTCGAGCCGCTGGCAGTGGTGGAGTTGAACAACCAGTACCGCGAGCTTCAGCTTGCCGAACGGGACGAAGAGCGGCGCATCCTGACCGAGCTATCGCTGCGGGTGGGCGAGCAGGCGGAGGAGATCCTGAGGGTGGTAGAGATTGTCGCCGAATTGGATCTGATCCTGGCGCGCGCCCGCTACGCGGAGGATTTGCTCGCCAGCCAGCCAGAGGCGCACGTCTTTGGCCAGCCGCGGGGCGCCGGGGCGGCCTCGCGGCCTGAGAACGTGGTCATCCGGCTCTTCCGGGCGCGCCACCCGCTCCTCGATCCAAAGACGGTGGTGCCGATCGATTTCGAGCTGGATCCCGGCACATTTGCGCTGGTCATCACCGGGCCGAACACCGGGGGGAAGACGGTGGCGCTAAAGACGGTCGGGCTGTTGGCGCTCATGGCGCAGGCTGGCCTGCACATCCCGGCCCAATCGGGGTCAGAGCTGAGCGTGTTCGATCGGATCTACGCCGATATCGGCGACGAACAGTCTATCGAGCAGTCGCTTTCTACTTTTTCAGGCCACGTGACCAACATCATCCATATTCTGGAGCAGGCGGACGAGCGGTCGCTGGTGATCCTGGACGAGCTTGGGGCTGGCACCGACCCGCAGGAGGGCTCGGCGCTGGCGCGCGCCATCCTGAACGACCTGGTTGGGCGGCGCATTCCCACCCTGGTGACCACCCACCACCCGGAGTTGAAAGCCTTTGCGCACGCCACGCCGGGTGTGGTGAACGCGAGCGTGGAATTCGATCTGGAGACGCTGCGACCGACCTTTCGCCTCACGATCGGGCTGCCGGGGCGGTCGAACGCCCTGGCAATCGCCAGAAGGCTTGGCATGCCCGAGCCGATCATCGCCGCGGCGCGCACGGAGATCGATCCGGACGACCTGCGCGCCGATGACCTGCTCGACGAGATCCACCACCAGCGCGAGCTGGCCCGCCAGGCGCGCGCGCAGGCTGAACAGGCGCGCCAGGGGGCGCAAGACTTGCAGCGCGAGCTGGCGCGCCGCCTGGAAGGGATCGAAGACGAACGCCATCAGGCGCTGGAAGACGCCCGCCAGGAAGGCGCACGCCAGCTTGAAAGCCTCCAGGCGGAGCTGGCGGAGGCGCGCCGCCGGCTGCGGGGAGTCCGCCAGCCGCTGGAGGAACTCAAAGAGGTCTCTCAGCAAGTGGAACAGCTCGCGGAACAGATCATGACGCCCAGCGAACGGGCAGAGCCAGATTACGGTCCCCATTTGAGGAAACTCGAAGAAGAGCGGCGGGCGTCCATCAAGCCGGGCGACCGGGTGATCGTGCGCAGCCTGGGGACCCAGGGTGTGGTGACCTCGCTTGGCCCGGACGAGGCGGAGGTCTCGGTGGGGATGCTGCACATGCGCGCCCGTTTGTCCGACCTGCAACTGCCCGGAAAAGATGATAGCGCCGGCCCAGCCGCAGGCGCGCCGCAAAAGCTGGCAGACCTTTCCCGGACGAGGCAAAGCGCGGACAAGGGGGCGTTTGCGCTGCCCGATTCACCCGGGATGGAGCTGGATTTGCGCGGGCAGCGGGCGGACGAGGCGCTCGAAGCGCTGGAGCGTTTTATCGACGCGGCCTATTTTGCGGGCATGCCGTTTGTGCGGGTCATCCACGGGAAGGGCACCGGCAAGCTGCGCGACACCGTGCGCAGGGCGCTCAAAGAGAACCCACATGCGGTGTCGTATGAACCTGGGGGAGACAAAGAAGGCGGCGAAGGCGTCACGGTCGTCAAGTTCGCCTGACCAGGCGGGTCTTCACAAAACGCCCGCCGATTTCAACTTTTTTTGATAATTACAGGTTTGTAAGGGATTTTTGGGAGGATTACCAATAATTCTTCCAAAAATTTAATTATAATCAATCGTAATTGTTATGAACGCCACGAACAACCCATTGAACAAATAGGAGGGTGGTCCGAAATCTTGTACATTGACCTGTTGCGTCATATCTAAGTTACACCCGGTAATCTGTCAGCTAAGACAAGGAGAATGTCATGGGACTTTCAAGACGCGATTTTTTAAAGACCGTTGGGTTGGGCGCTGCAGCCGCCGGGCTTGGCAGCGCGGCCCAAACCAGGCCAGCGCAGGCGCGCGCTAGCGCTGGGCTGGCTGCGGCGCCAATGCCGCGCACAATGGAAATAAACCTTTCAGGACGACTGCAAACTGGCGATTCGACCGATCCGCTGGCTGCCAAAACGGTGCGGATCGCCGAGAACATGGAGCCGGTGATCCTGCATGAGGGTCAGGCTTCCGAGGTCAAGAAAAAGCTGGAGGCGCTGGCCAAGAAAACAGGCAAAAAACCAAATATCCTCATCTTCCTGATGGACAACGTAGGCTATGGCGATTTTGGGATCAACGGCGGCGGCTTGCTGGCCGGCGCGCCGACCCCCAACATCGACCGCCTGGGGAGGGAAGGTCTGCATCTGTTGTCCACCTACTCGCAGCCTTCCTGTACGCCGACGCGCTGCACCCTTCTCACAGGCCGCCTTCCAATCCGGCATGGTCAGCTCCGGCCCAGTTTTGCGGGCGAGCCCGGCGGTCTTGGATCTGAGATCACCATTGCCGCCCTGCTGAGCGAGGCGGGCTACGCCACCCAGGCGGTGGGCAAGTGGCACTGCGGCGAAAACGAGGAATCGCAACCGCAGAGCGTTGGCTTTGACGATTTCTACGGCTTTCTGGGTTGGTCGGGTCTGTACACCGACTGGCAGGATGAAGAATTCGCCCCCGAATTCGCTTTAAACCCCGACCGGCAAGCTTATGTCCAGACCGTACCTTTCAACCCGCATATTGTCCATGGGGTAAAGGGAAAGGGGATCGAGAATCTCGAAAAAATTACCAAAGAAGTCAGCGCCCTGCTCGATGAAAAGTTCGCCGCCTATTCGATAGACTTCATCAAGAATATGGCGAAGAGCGACAAGCCGTTCTTCCTCTATCATTGCACGCGCGGCGCGCACTTCAAGAATTATCCCAATCCAAAGTACAAGGGTAAATCGCCGGCAAAATACCCTTACAAGGATTGTATCGTCGAGATGGATGACATCGTAGGCCAGCTGGTCAAGACCCTGCAGGATACGGGACAGCTCGAGAACACGCTCATCTTCGTCACTTCGGACAACGGACCGCTCATGGAAGCGTGGCCCGACTCTGGCTTTACGCCGTTTCGCGGGGGCATCGGTTCCACCTGGGAAGGCGGCGTGCGCGTTCCGGCAGTTGTTTACTGGAAGGGGATGATCACGCCGGGTCAGGTTAACGACGGGCTGTTTGACTTCTCCGACTTTCTGCCCACCTTGCTCAACCTGGCCGGCGCGACGAGCCAGATCCCCAAGGATCGCTATATCGACGGCATCGACCAGACCTCTTTCCTGCTGGCCGACAACGGGCTGTCGAACCGCAAATTTGTTTACTACTGGCTGCAGGATGTCTACAGCGGGCACCGCGTGGCGGAGTACAAATTTGTGTTTGCCAACATGTCGTTTGATGAATTCGACGTCATCAACGCCGATACTGCGACGGCGCTCGAAAATTACAAGAATGGCAAACTGTTCAACCTGTATCTGGATCCCAAAGAACGGTACAGTTACATGTCGCGGCAGACCTTCATGGACTCGCTGGCCTCTGAGCCGTATCAGCATCACATGGCCACCTTCCAGAAGTACCCGCCAAAAAAACCGATCAGCAAGCCATAAAAAACCGATGACCCTCCACTTTCATTGGGCGGAAGTGGAGGGTTTCTTCTATAATAGGTCATGACCTAATCCACGCCCAAGAGGTGCCTTGTATGCCCGTAACCGCGCCGCCAAGCCTGCCGCCGTATTTTCATGTGCTTGCAAAACCAACTGGCTCCGCCTGTAACCTCAACTGCGCCTATTGCTTCTTTCTCGCAAAGGAGGCGCTCTACCCGGACAGCCGCTTCCGCATGACGGACGAATTGCTGGAGAACTATGTCCGGCAATATATCGAGGCGCAGAGCGGCGATCGGGTCACCATCGCCTGGCAGGGGGGCGAGCCGACCCTTATGGGGCTGGATTTTTTCAAGCGTTCTGTAGAGTATGCCAGGAAGTACGCCAGGCCGGGGATGCAGATCGAATACACGATCCAGACCAATGGCACGCTGCTGAACGATGAATGGTGCGCCTTCTTCCGTGAGAATAATTTCCTGGTTGGATTGAGCATCGATGGACCGCAGCAACTGCACGAT
>JADYYC010000368.1 GCA_020853835.1 Anaerolineales bacterium | reverse complement strand
GCTTGAGCAGGTCGGCCGTCCGGTAGACGCTGTCGGCGGCGCTGGGGGTGATGATCACCGCCGTGCTGCCGCGCGGCATGTGGCTGGCCTGAGCTTCGATCAGGCCGGGCAGCGGCAGGGCGCTCTCAGCCCGGATCAGGGCGAGCGATTCGAGGATCTTGGCGAGCTGCCGCCCGCCCCGGTCGGGGGGCAGGATTTGCAGGCCCGGCCCGGCGGTCACCATCCCGACCGCGCGCCCGCGGCGCAGGTAGTAGCGCGCCAGCGAAGCCGCGATCGTGACGCTGTATTCGAGCGTGGATGGCGGGAGGCTGAACTCGAACCTCTTGCGCCAGAAATCACGGGCATTGAATTCGGGCCGCTCGTAGGGCAGCGCGGCGTGCACGCCCCGGGCGGCGTCGAGGAAGACCCACACTTCCGCCAGCGGGTCGAGCTCGAACTCCTTCACCATGAGCCGCTCCCTCCTGGCGGTGCTGACCCAGTGGATGCGGTTGAGCGGGTCGCCGGGGGCGTACTCGCGGACGCCAGCCGCGTTGGAGGTGATCTGAGGCGTTCTGCGGCGCAGCGCCTCGCCCCCCGGCAGCAGGCCCGGCAGGTTTGGAAAGCTGTTGACTTCCACCATCATCGGGTAGACCAGCACGGCCTCCTGGCTGGGAACCATGACCCGCACCGGAAACAGGCCAAACAGATCGCCCGAGATCAGTTCCGTCGGCCCAAGGGGGAACACGCCCCGATCGGACAGCCGGGTACGGGAGAGGTAGGTGCGGCTCTCGTGCCCGCCAATCATGATCAGCACGTGCGAGCCGCGCGAGCCCGGGATGGGCGAATGGTCGCGCACTTCGAGCCACAGGCAGGGCCAGCGGCTGTTGTTCTGCACTTCAAAGCGCTCTTCGTAGATCTCGCCAACCTGCGAGCGCAGGCTGCGGGCGGTGCGGGTGACGGTGACGCCGCGCAGCGACAGCTTCGACATCCCCCAACTGACGAGCAGCAGCCCGCCCCAGACGTAGCTCAGGCGGTAATAGAGCATGCTGCCGGTCACCGCCCCGGCGATCAGGCTGACCGCGAGCAGGATCAGGACGATCCTAAGGGCGCGGCTCATTCATCCGCCCCGCCCGCCTCGAGGGGTTCGGGTTGGGACGCGCCCGCAAGCGGGTCGCCCCCCGGCACGGGCACGCTGTGCAAGACTTCGTCGACGATCTGCAGCGCGCTCAGATCGCGCAGGCGCGCCCCCGGCCCGAGGATGACGCGGTGGGCCAGCGTGGGGCCCGCCAGCGCTTTGATGTCGTCCGGCAGGATGTACTCCCGGCCCTCCATGCCCGCCTTTGCCTGCGCGCTCCGGTAGAGCGCCAGGCTGCCGCGCGGGCTGGCGCCCAGGTAGACCTCGGGGTGTTCGCGCGTCTGGCGCACGATCTCCACGATGTAGCGCTTCAACGCGGGGGAGGCGAAGACCCCCTTCACCTCGGTCTGCGCCCTGACGAGCTCTTCCACCCCGACCACCTGTTCGAGCTCTTCGAAGGGGTGGCGGTACTGCTGGCACTCGAGGACGCGCACTTCATCGCTTGCGATCGGGTAACCGAGCCGGATGCGCATGAGGAATCGATCCACCTGGGCTTCGGGGAGCGGAAAGGTGCCTTCGTATTCGATGGGGTTTTGGGTCGCCAGCACCATAAACGGTCGCGGCAGCGCGCGCGTGACGCCGTCGACGGTGGTGGTGCGCTCCTCCATCGCCTCCAGCAGGGCGGCCTGCGTCTTTGGCGTGGCGCGGTTGATCTCATCGGCGAGGACGATCTGCGCCATCACCGGGCCGGGGCGGAACTCGAACTCGCGCGTCACCTGGTTGTAGATCGACACGCCGGTCACGTCGCTGGGGAGCATGTCAGGCGTGAATTGAATGCGGCTGAACGAGCAGCCCAGCGAGCGGGCCAGGCTGCGCGCCAGCATGGTCTTCCCCACGCCGGGCACGTCCTCGATCAAGAGGTGTCCCTGGCACAGCAGCGCGACCACGGCCTGCTCGACCGTCTCGCGCTTGCCGACGATCACTTTTTCGATATTCTGAATCACCCGCTCGGAAAAATCCTGGACTTCGGTCATTAATCCTCCAATAATTACCGCCGATGCGCACCCCTCATGACACCGGGAGACTGCCACGCCGCCAGAGAACGGCGGTTCGCAGAGACACAAGGGCGCCGTCCTGGAGTGAAGGGCGCTGGCGCTATGGAAATACCCGCAAGGGGCATTGTAGCAGGGATGCGGATATTATTTTAATAGAAACACATTAAGTACTATCCAAAACAGGCTGTAGTTCAATACCCGGCGCATGCGATAGCGCCCGGCGAAGAGCAGCGCCGCCAGCATCAGGCCAGAGGCAAACCGCAGTATCCCTCCGGTCTCGCGGAACGTGGAAAATGGGGTGAAGAAGATCACCAGCGCGTTCAGGAACAGGGCGGCGACGATGACCGTGCGGTCGCCGCCCCGCCAGAAACGCGCCGAAGTCCAGGCGCCCCAGAGCGACGGGAGGACCACCGTGGGCCCAAAGACGACCAGCATCGCCAGCAGGTAGGGCAGGCTGTAGGCGCCGATCTTGAGCAGGCCCGCAAACGGGATCCACTCGAACGAGGTCGCCATCGCTCCGCCCGAACCGATCCCGGGCTGGCCGAAAACCGCCCACAGCCAGACCTGGAAGGCAAAGAACGGCAGCCCGGCGACCAGCGCCAGGCGCAGGGCGTCGCGCCAGTTGCGCTCCGCCAGGTAAGCCGCGAGCATGGCGAGCAGGAACAGCGCGCTGACCTCCTTGGCAAACAGCGCCAGGCCGATCAGAACCCAGGCCAGCCACTTGCGCCCGCGCTCCAGCGCCAGCAGGCTCCCCGCCGCCAGCCCAAACGCGAGCGGTTCGGGCAGGTCGACGACCACGGCCAGCAGAAAACCGGCCCACAGCCCGTAGACCAGCGCATACCAGCGGCTCACCTTCCAGCCGTGGAGCAGCTCGCTCACCGCCCAGGTGCCGAGGGCGAGCGAGAGCACGCTCAGGCCAGCCAGCGCCCAGGGGATGACCGCCGGGCGGCCTAAAGCGGCCAGGCGCGCCAGCAGCGGCAGCAGGATGCGCTGGTAGCGGTAGGCCGGGACGTCCAGCCTGGGGGCGACCGCCCCGGGGTCGGGGTCGAGCGCGATGTAATAGACGAACTGCCCGTCATAGCCCTGCGTCCCCTGTGGGTCGCCGGTGGAGAACCGGGCGCCGATGCGAGCCAGGGCGAGCGGGTCGCCGCCGAGGCGCCAGATCACGCCCCCCACCAACGCGCTCGAGACCAACAGGGTCACCAGCGCCGGCCCCAGCCGCGCCCGCCACTCAGCCATGCGCCCTCCGGGTGCGCTTCCAGACGACCCACAGCAAGGCCAGCCCGGCCAGGCTGAGCGCCGCCCCGCCGTAGAAGGAGAGCGGACGGTAGCGCAGCTCCAGCGTGTGCTGACCGGCGGGCACCGGCACGGCTTGAAACAGGTAATTTGCCCGCGCCAGCGGCGCCGGGGCGCCGTCGAGCCGCGCCGTCCAGCCCGGATACCAGACCTCGG
>JADYYC010000367.1 GCA_020853835.1 Anaerolineales bacterium | reverse complement strand
GGCTGCATTATCAATGATCCGCTCGCATTGGCGCTGGCGATGGCGCCCGGCTTTGTCGAAACCAGGAGGCTGTACGTCGATGTCGATATATCCGGAGGGGTCTCGATGGGGAAGACTTTTGCGGATTTTTATCGGATTGGGAAAGAACCACCCAACATGGACGTGGCGCTTAAAGTGCAGGCGCGTGCGTTTATCGAATTCTTCCTGGAGCGGGTGGCAGGTCTGTGCCGGGAAATCCCGCAGTGAGGAGGCGCCATCATAAGATGTTGAAGACTCATCCATCTGTTCGCACGTTCATTGGCTGAATTGCAATTAATATGTGTTTCAATCAGAGGAGAATGAAATGAAACTGATCAATTCCATCAAGAGAGACTTTAATACGATGACGCTTGTGATGATCCCGGTCGCAATCGCGATCAACGTTGTGATCGGGCAGATCGTCGCCTTGCTCAAGCTGCCCGTCTACCTGGATTCGATCGGTACGGTGCTGGTTGCCGCGATCTGCGGGCCCTGGGCCGGCGCACTGACCGGCACGCTCTCGAACATCATCTGGGGTCTGTTGGTCGATCCAAACGCACTTCCCTGGTTTCCAGTCGCGCTATTTATCGGCTTTGTAGCCGGCTGGTGCGCGGTTGCGGGGCTGTTTCGCACCTGGTGGAAAGTGATCATCACCGGCATTCTGGTTGCGCTTGCAGCCGCAACCGTTTCGACCCCGATCCAGGTTTACCTGTATGGCGGCATCACTGCCAGCGGCTCCTCATTTATCACGGCCTTCTTGCTCCAGACCGGGCGAGATTTGATAACGGCTGTCTTAAGCACAAACTTCCTCGTAGAACCCATCGACAAGATCGCCACCTGTCTGCTGGCATTTGCGATCATCAAAGGGCTTTCAACACGTTACCTGGCGCGCTTTCCGCGCCCAGAGAACATCACAATGTAAAGCGGTCGTCAGTCCGCAAGCTGTTTATCGCGGACGATAACAATCTATTCACGTTTATTGAACGAGGGAGGCCTGTTTTTTTGACAGACCTCCCTCCCAAGATCAGGAAAAATCATAGATGCCGGATCGTTTGTCTTTTTTTATCCCCCGTGAAAGCAGAGTGCACAGCCTGAATCCACTTACCAAGCTGGCGCTGGCGTTCAGTTTGATCATTCTGGCGTTTTTTGGCCCCGGTCTTTTTTTGCCGGTAGCTTTGTATTTCTTTGTCCTGGTTCCGCTCAGTCTGCTCGGCAAGGTCGGCAAGGAGTTCCTGCAAACATCGTTTCGTTTGCTCTTACCCCTGTTTGCGTTTTTATTTGTGATGCAGAGCCTTTTCTATCCCGGCGGAGAAACGGTGATATTCAGTTTCTGGATCTTTTCGGCCACCTCTGAAGGGGTGGTGTTTGCATTTCGGACGGCAACCCGCATCCTTGTGATGGTCTCATCCTTTTTATTGCTGCTGTTGACGACGCATCCAAGCACGCTGATGAACGACCTGTCAAGGCGCGGCGTGCCAGCCTCTTTGAGCTACATCATCACCTCCACGCTCCAAATCATCCCCCAGATGCAGGCCAGGGCCGTAACCATACAAGATGCCCAGCGCTCGCGCGGGCTGGATACCGGCGGGAATCTGATTAACCGTATTCGCTCACTTTTGCCGCTGGTCGGCCCCCTGGTGTTTAGCTCGCTGGTTGATGTCGAGGAAAGAGCGATCGCGATCGAAGCGCGCGCGTTTACGCTGCCGGTCAAAAAGACCAGTTTGATTGATATTCCAGACAGCCGGGGCGAGGCGGTTCTGCGTTGGGTTATGGCTGCGCTGTCCCTCATGACCATAGGGTATCGAATATGGCTCTCATTGAACTAAAGAATCTGACCTACCATTATCCATTGACCAATTCTCCAGCGCTGCAGGACCTCGATTTAGAAGTCCAGGAAGGGGAATTTCTGGCGATCGTTGGCGCTAATGGCGCTGGAAAGTCCACCCTGTGCTATACCATTTCGGGGTTTATTCCACATTTTTTCAAGGGCGAGCTGGCTGGCTCTGTCAGTGTCGCTGGAATTGACCCCACCAAAGCCGGTCTGGGTGAGTTTGTGCAGAAGGTGGGGCTGGTGTTTCAAAATCCGTTCAACCAAATTTCGGGATCGAAATTCACCGTTTATGAGGAGATCGCCTTTGGGCTGGAAAACCTGGGGATCGATCCGGCGGAAATGCGCGAGCGGGTGGATGAGATCATCCGCCTGACCAGGATCGAGGATCTGAAAGATCGTTCGCCCTATGCGCTTTCGGGCGGTCAGCAGCAGCGGGTCGCATTGGCGTCTATTCTGGTCATGCGCCCCCAGATACTCGTGCTGGACGAGCCGACTTCACAGCTCGACCCCATCGGATCTCAAGAAGTGTTTCAAGTCATCAAAGACATGGCGCTGCAGGGGATGACCATCATCATGGCGGAGCATAAAGTTGAATGGGTGGCGGAGTTCGCCGACCGTATCCTGGCGCTGTCTGCCGGGCAAGCGATCAAGCTTGGGACCCCCCGGGAGGTCCTGGGTTCACCTGAGCTGCCTGAGCACGGGATCGGGATCTCCAGATACACGCAGGTCGCGCGGAAAGCTCTCCAGGCCGGCTTATGGCCTGAAAAACGCAGCATGCCCGTGACATTGGATGAATGTGTGCAAGGGTTCCAGGAGATCATAGCGTGAACATCGAGATCAAAGAACTGGTCTTTGCTTACCCCAATGGCGTTCTGGCATTAGAAGGGGTTACCGTGGGCATCCCCACCGGTTCACTGGTGGCTATCGTCGGTCAGAACGGCGCGGGGAAGACAACCCTGGTCAAACACCTGAATGGGTTGCTGCGTCCCACAAGCGGCCTGGTTCAGATAGGAGACTGGGACACGCGCCAGCGTTCTGTCGCGGAGCTGGCGAACCGGATCGGTTTTATTTTCCAAAATCCGGATGACCAGCTCTTTTGCCGCACGGTGAAAGAAGAAGTGCAGTTTGGTCCGCGAAGCTTGGGGTTTGAGAATGATCGAATTGAAACCCTTGTCGAGGCAGCCCTGGAACTGACCGAGCTGCACGAAAAAGCCTCTCAAAACCCTTATGATCTATCGCCCGCCTGGAGAAAAATGGTTGCCCTGGCTTCGATACTGGCGATGGACACCCCCATTGTGGTCATGGACGAGCCAACCACCGGGCAAGACGCGGTCAGCATCGAACGCATCTCGCGGATCGTCCAATCGTTGCACGGCTCGGGCAAAACTGTCATTGCCATCACCCATGACATCGATTTTTGCGCCGAAAACTTCGAACGCATGATTGTGATGAGACAGGGCATGGTTGTTTTGGATGGGCCAATCCAAGAAGTCGTTGCCGAGAGGGAAATGCTGGCTTCGACCTACGTTGAGCAGCCTCAGATAACACGTTTGGCGAAACGACTTGGCTTTTCGACCATCGTGTACAAGCCGGATGACTTCATCCGGGTCTTACACGATTCTTGAACGGTATTTATGAATTTCTAACCAAAATATGATAATCTTACCTGGCACTTTGACCGAGGTATGGCGATTTATACTGCCTGGCGACCCAGAACGCTGGCACTGGAATCACCAGGAGATTGAGCGTGGATATAAGGTAACGTGAATTCAGGATAAGGATCTCTTGTCACCGCGAGTATTTCCACCGCGCCAGCGCTCTTCACTCCAGAACGACACCCACGTGGCTCTGCGAGCCGCCGTTCTTTGGCGGCGTGGCAATTACCCGGTGTCATCAGAAGGGCGGTTTCTGCCCGAAGCAGTCTCCAGGACGAGCCAGCGAAGAGATTGCTTCAGCTCAAAAAGCGGGTTTCGCAATGACGATCTCTATTACCCCGAACTGACGTTAAAGTAGTCAGGAGTCAGTCTGAATGAAGAATTTCCTGGTAGGACTATTGGTTTTTTTGCTTGCGTTGGCGTTAATGACCGCGACTTTTTCCGCGGGTTTCGTAACTGGGCGAACCTTGACGCTTCCGAACTGGTTCCCGGTCGCGTTGCAGCCTGTTCTTGAGAATAGCGCTAATTTGATCCGTCCCCCGACGTCTTCGCTTGAGACTGGAACGCCTGAAGAACTCAAGCAACTCTTTCGCCCCTTCTGGCAAGCCTGGGATATGGTGCATGCTTTCTATGTTGACCAACCCGTAAATGATGAGCTGCTAATGCGGGGCGCAATTCGGGGGATGATGGATTCGCTCGGCGACCCACACACTTCTTATCTTGACCCGGCAATGTTCGAAGCAACCAACGCGCATTTGCAGGGCGAGGAGTATGAAGGTATTGGAGCCTGGGTAGATATCACCCAGGATTACCTGACCATCATCAGCCCGATGCCCGGCTCGCCCGCTGAGAAAGCCGGCCTCCGGTCGGGAGATAAAGTCATCGCGATTGATGGCGCAGATATGACGGGAATGGACGGGGAAGCAGTTCGTCAAAAAGTGCTCGGGCCAAAAGGGTCGACAGTTACCCTCACGATTCTGCGGGAAGGCTCAAGCGAGACGTTTGATGTAAAGGTTGTGCGTGCGCCGATCGTCGTCCCAACTGTCTCCGGAGAGATCCTGGATGGCGACATCGCCTATATCCAATTGTATACCTTTGGAGATACAACCGCAAAAGACCTGCGATCTACCCTGGACAAGCTGTTAGCCCAGAAGCCGCAAGGGCTGATATTGGATTTGCGCAATAACGGCGGCGGCTATTTGGATACTGCCATTGACATTGTCTCGGAGTTTATTGACAAGGGGATCGTGATGTACGAGGTATATGGCGATGGACGGACCGAGACTTTTGAGGCAAAACCGGGCGGCCACGCGACCAAGATACCGATGGTAGTGCTTATCAATGAAGGGAGTGCGTCAGCTTCCGAGATCGTGGCTGGCGCGATCCAGGACCGTGGCAGAGGATATTTAGTGGGCGTCACTTCTTTTGGCAAAGGCTCGGTGCAAACCTATTCAGAGCTGGTGGACAATCAAGGCGCGGTGCGGATCACGATTGCCCGGTGGCTCACGCCAGACCATCGCCAGATTGCAGGGCATGGGTTAAATCCGGATTTCCCGATCGAAATCACTGAGCAAGACCTGGCGGATGGCATCGACTCACAACTGCAAAAAGCGATCGAGGTGCTGACCAAGAATCTGACCCCGCCGCCGACGCCGCTGCCATCGGCGACAATCGCGCCAACGGCAACTCTGGCGCCATAGTATTTGATATAATCAATCGGTTTACGATATGAGGTACGGCTATGTTTCCATTCTTGTTTGACCCACGTTATATGATGTTTATGCTCCCAGCCTTTCTGCTGATGATGATCGTACAGTGGTACGTTCAGTCTGCATACCGGCGCTGGAGCCAGGTTCCCGCCCGCAGCCGGCTGACGGGCGCAGAGGCAGCCCAGCGGTTGATCTCGGCTGGCGGTTTATATGGCGTCCGGATCGAAGGCGTTCAGGGGAACCTGACCGATCATTACGATCCACG
>JADYYC010000366.1 GCA_020853835.1 Anaerolineales bacterium | reverse complement strand
CGGGTTGGCGATGGTCGCGCTCGGATCGCTGACCGCGATTCCCAGGCGTTTCTCTCCCGGATCAACCGCCAGCACCCTCATGATCCGGACAGCTCCCCGCCGGCCAGGCTGTAGAGGCTTTGGTGTATGACCTGGATACGAAACGGCAAAATGGGAAGGCGCGGCCACCACTCGGGTGTCATGCGAATTTGGGGCGGCTGTTCCAGGGGCAGCTCTGCCTGTATGCGTTGAGCAGCCTGGGTCACGGGCAGGCCAAGCACCGCCTGGCGCGCCATCGAATCGCTGATCTGGGCGTTCAACCGCCGGACTGCGTGCAGCGTCCAGCCAGTCGTTTCCCCATTACCTGTTTGCAGAGTGCTGACAGGCTCTACGGTCAATGTCTCGGGTATGGGCGCATAACCTGACGGCAGGTTTGCGTCAAAGACCGCCTGCGCCAGAGCCAACTGGTCTTTGTACCTGACGATTCTGGCCTGATAGGCCAGCCTCCAGGTGAGGGTGAGCTGGTACGCAGGCTGCTGGTCTTCAGGCTGGAAGCTTTTTTCAAGCGTTTCCCCTTCGGCCAGGCTGGACGGGATCAGCAGGTCACCGAGCTCCAGCCCGCTTTGCAACTCCTGCAGGGCGGTGAGGCGCAGAGAGGCGTTTAGCTCGCGCGCAAGCTCCAGCCGGTCCTTCTCGGTTGGCGCCGGTTCCAGCCTATCGCTCCCCCCGCTGACCGGTTGTAGGTTGGTCACGCTGACCTGGGTCCCCAAAATCCCTTCAATGGCTTTGAGCGTTTCGACTGGCTGGTTGCCCTCCTTGCCAGGGATGAGGCACTGCACCAGGACTGTGATGGTTTCTCCTGGACCGGCTGGGAGGGTGACCGCCTTTTGAGTAGCATATCGCAGTGCGCCGGGCTGCGCTGCTCCGGCGCTTCCGCCCGCTTGGTTACTCAACGCTTGAATGACCGTCCCCTCAGGAATTTCGACCGCTTCATCAGTCAGGTTAGTGAAAAGGACAACCCCTTTAGCGGGCTGGTCGGACAGCCGGATCTGGCCGCTGACCGGGCGCGAGAGGCGACCTTCCACCTCTACTGTAACGACTTCGGATGGAAGCGCACCCGATAGCTGGATCTCTGTGACCTCAGGGCTGGAATAAGCCTCGATAAGCACGTCCTGAACGACCGTGCGAGGGGTAATCACCAACTCCGCTCCCGGAGCCAGAACCGCAGCCATTGCTAAGAAAGCCAGCACGCCGGCGGCGAAAAACGCCAGGCGCACGAGGGGGCTGAGTTGGCGCGCTTCGAGTTGCGGGCGAACCGGAATTTGACGGCCCACTTCCTCCGGACTATCGGGGGGCGTTGCGACCTGTTCGGCGCTTATTTTCTTGCGGAAACGATAGGGGAGGCGCCACTGCCTGGTTTGCGCCTGGTTTATAGATTTGAACACCGGAACCCCGAGGCGCGGCGCGTGGTAGCGCACTTCGGGATCCTTACTAACGAAAGCCATCTGTGCGCCCGCGGCCTGGCTCATCCGTTGCAACAGCACCAGGTCGAGCCGGCGGTTGATGATCCCTTCGTCTTCAGGCCAGACGATCAAGATGCGGCTGTTTTTCGCCCAACCGATTTTATCCCGGACGGAGATGATGTCATCATGTGGCTCTAGCCGCAGAATAAACGTCTTCATAGGACGACCAACTTATCCTGACGGCTTTCTGGCCGACAGGGCCAGCCCCACCAGGCCGCCGATTCCAAGCGCGCTGCCCAACAGAAATGCCCAGAGCAATTGGCGGGAGTCGCTGTACAAGTTTTTGATTTCCTCTGGGCCCAGCGAGGCGGGGTCAAGGATCAGTGGCTGCTGGCTGACCGCAGTGATCACAAGCGCGGTCCCCGCCAGCAGGGCAATCAAACTGAGCGCGATAGAGATCAGGTTCTGGTTCCTGGCGGTTACCTTCCGCTTGCGCGCAGCGATTTGCGTCACGATCTTGTGAGCTTCGGGCCAACTCATCCCCGTGGCTTCGCACAGGCGCATGATGACGTCGTCCTCATGTTGCCTTCCCAACTCCTGGCGGACGAAGGTTTCGACCGCCGCTTTGTCATACTTCAGCGGTTTGATAAAATCGGGCGGCGGGCTCGATGAAACCCCTTCCTCCGCGGGCGATTGGACGGCAGTCGAAGGTTTCGGCTCGGGCTGGGCGGCCGGTTTCTTGGGCGAGGGCAGGTCTACGCTGGGGGGATTTTCACTTATGGCGATGGCGCTGTTAAAGGTTTCCTGATCGATCACCGGCGGGGTGGAAGGGGTGCGGATCACGCCATCGGTCAGGAAATCCACTGCCACGGCTTCGTTGGCTACCTTCTTGACAAACTCCTCGACCACTTCTTTGGGCGCGTTCAACCTGGAGCTCAGGTCGGCGCTTATTTGTTTGATCGTGCGCGCTTTCGCCAGCTCGGCCTGGATGAAGTCAATCGCCTCTTGCTGCTTCACCTGATTGATCTCCCGTAATAATTATAGCCTGTACGCTTTGCGCCCGCAACGTGTCTGGATGCGCCGACTGCCGCTCAGCGAAACCACTTATGGAAATAGAGCTGGCAGGATTTTGAAATGAATCCATTTCGCTGGATCATGCGCTGCGTGGCGATATTGCGCCCCTGGGTCGCAACCCAGAGGTAGTCGACGCCGTGTCTTACATACCAATCCAGGCCGCTGCGGAACAACTCCTGCCCGATCCCTCCCCGGCGGGCTGAATCGGTTACGCCAGTCAACTCATAAATACCCTGGTTTGTGTGCCTGTCAATCAAGCCAGTGATGTATCCGACCGTCTCTTCGTCTTTGACGGCTACGATTGCAAGGTCCGCGCCACCGCTGCAACTGTTGTTCACCCAGGTGGCGTAATATTCGCTCCATTTTTCTTCACTGAAGTTGGGGTCGAAATAAAACCGTGAATCCAGATAACTGGTTCTGGCGATGGCCTGGAGCGCGGGGATGTCATCCGGTCTTGCCTCACGGATGACAACCCCCGGGGCATCGTGGGGGCGCGTGACCGGATCCCAGTCTTTGAGCCAGCGTTCAAGCGTAATGCGTACTTCGACTAACTGGAAATCGTGCGCGTGTGCCAGCCAGACTGTTCGAGGGTCATCCGAATCGGCCAGGAAGTAGAGGCAGTCGATCTCCTGTTTCTGGCACCATTTGAGAACCCGGTTGAGCGACCGCTCGGTCAGGCGCGAGCCGTTCAGCCGGGCGATGCGGCAGCCGAAGAACAACGTGTCCCACTCTAAAAACTGACAGGGTTCTGAAGTTTCAGCCATTTTCTAAGTGTCCTGTTTCTTCTCTTATGACGTAGGGGGGGCGCTCCATGATCCTGAAATGCATGCGCGCCAGGTACTCCCCGATGATGCCGATCGCAAAGAGCTGCACGCCCGAGAATATGGCGATAATCGAGGCCAGGAATGGAAAGCCCGGGACGCTGCCCCCCTCGATGAAAAACCGCCCGATGACGTAGACGAAGACCAGCAGGCCAAAGAAGGCGGAGGCAAACCCCAGCAGGCTGGCCAGTTGCAGCGGGAGCACCGAAAAACCGGTCAGCATATTGATGCCGTGCAGGATAAGCTTCGAGAAAGTGTAATTGGATGTACCGCTCTGACGCGGCAGGTGCAGGGTGGGCACAGCCGCAAAGCGGGTCGTGCCCCAGCCGAGGAGCACGTCCAGGACGACAAACGGGCTTTGATAATGGGTGAACGCCTGGCGCACCTGGGTGCGCATGGCGCGAAAGGCGCTCACTTTGCGGGCATTCTCGATCCCCATGGTGCTTTGCAATGTCAGCCGGGTAACATATGAACCGAGGTTGCGCAACAGACCGTGCTGCTGTTTCAAAGGCGTGCCGTACACCACATCAAACCCTTCCGAGATTTTTTCCAGCAGCCGGGGTATTTCTTCCGGCGGGTGCTGCAAATCGTCGTCGATCGTGACTGTGATGCCGAAGCGCGCCGCGCGCAGCCCGCACAACAATGCGTTGTGCTGACCGTAATTGCGCATCATGCGCAACCCCCGCACCCAGCTATTCGACGCCGAGAGGCGCTCGATCACCTGCCAGCTTTCATCACGACTCCCGTCGTCCACCAGGATGACTTCGTATTCGCCGGTGCAGCTTTCAAGCACCGGTTCCAGGCGCGCAATCAGTTCAGGAAGGATCTCGGCGCTGTTGTAGACCGGGATGACGACCGTAACCCCGTCGAACCGCATTTGTTCATCCATTCAATTGCCCTGAAAAGTGCAGTCAATCATCTCTTTCACCTGGACCCGCGCGGCGGATTTTGCTTCGCTGGCTGGCGCATGTGTGAGGATGCTCTGCCAGGCGTCGCAGAGCGGATACTGTGTCTTGTCCCAGACCTGGTATGCTTGAGCGGTCAGGTCCACCGCCTTTGACCAGTTCCCAGTATGCGCGTACGCCATGATAAACGGGATCAATTCCGAGACGTTTTTCTGCGTGAAATGCTTGGTGATCTTCAACGCTTTGTCCGCCATCTTTGCGGCTGTTTCCCAGTTGCCTTGCTGGGCATACAGCTCAGCCTTTTCAAAATAATAACACCATTGGTAGGCCGGCTCATCCCCAAAGATGTGCTCTGGCAGTACCGCCGCCGAACCAGGGTCTGGTTCGATCAGATCCAGGCGGGAAAGCGGGGTAGCTTCTCGGATGTAGAGCGGCTTGACCGGTAGAAAGCGGTCGATCTCGGGGTTCATCACTTTCAAGCAGCGCGGCGGATCGTAAAAGAGCACCAGCGCCTGCGAGGTGGAGCCTTCGAACCTGGCAGTCCGATAATCCATGCGGATCGGGTGGTTCGACTGGATTTCGGGAATAGCGTTGTTAAGACGGGCTTCGATATCGAAAAGCAGGTAATCCATCTCGCGCGAGGCGTTCTCAGGGGCGTAAATCCAGTTCAATGGCGCCGTGAGCGAATTGTCGCTAAAGTATCGGAAAGGGATCTCGGAGGTCATAACGGTTGTGCCGGGTTTGATGCCCGGCGCGCGCCAGGAGAGCTGCCAGAAGAAGTTCTTTTGCGCCAGCCATTCCTGGCGGAAGTCAAGCCGGTATTGAAATTGGATCCCGGCTGAAAGCCCCACCAAGAGGGCGATCAGGATCGATCCGAGCGGGAGGCGGGTTTCGACCAACCCCGCCAGCCCTGCGATCAACAGCGAGGTGCCGAGCATGGTAATCAGGGTAAAGCGGTCGAATGGGAAAAGCAGCTCGAAATGCAGGTTTGTTATCCAGATCGTCCACCCGGAAACTAAGAACGCGGCGACGCCCAACCCGATAGCCTGTCCGGTCCAGCTTCTAGGCGACAGGCGCTTTTTCAGGCTCTGCAGAGGGCCAGCCGGCCCTGGGATGAGGAGCGAAAAGAATAGGGCGCCCAGCAAGCTGGCGGTCACTGCGCCAACCAACAGCCGAAGAACGCCGGCTTCGAAATCGTTGAGAAAAGCGGGGTTGAGCGGGGCAAACCATGCCAGGAAGTTCACTTCGAGAAAATCGCCCAGGATGGCGCGCGCCAGATCAAACGCGACGGTTACGGGTTGTTGGAAGAGCGCGCCGAACAGCGTGATCTCGGCGCGCGGGCTGGGGTTTATCATGGTCTTCCCAAGCATGACGGGGATCAGCAAAGCCAGATATGGCGCCCATCGCAGCCCGACCTTTTGGAGCCGGGACTTCGATGATCCCTCCGCGGGGTCGATCACAAGCCACAGGATGAAAGGGCGCAGCAGCTCAAGCCCATAGAAATACTCGGTGATCAACATGCTGAACAATGAGAATACGATCGATACACCCATCAACAGGTAGAACCAGCGCCGCAGCCGGTGAGCCCATACCATCGCCCCGATGGATAGGATGAACAGGAAATACACCAGAAAAGCGTTACTGTACGTGACGGCGATATATTGCTGGCTGAAGCCGGGATAAACGGCAAAGAGCGCCGCGGCCCAAAAAGCGGGGCGGGGCTGGGCAGGCCAAAGCCCTCGCAGCGACCACCACCAGGCCAGGCTGGTGATCCAACGCGCGAAAATGCTAAAAAACTGCCAGGCGGTGGGCGATTCGCCGAAGAGCGGCGTGGTGAGCATGAAAACCCAGGCGAGCAGCGGCCGGTCGCTCGCAAATCCCTCTCGAAAACCCTGGCCTCCCCAGAGATGCAAGAACCAGATCGAAGGCCAGTCATCCCAATAGAAACCCAGCCGGTAGATCAGCGGCAGATATGCCAGGACGCATATCAGCAGCAACGCCAGCGGCGTGACGGCAGGGCTTATGTGGAACGACTGGAGGCGCTTCAGCATGATCTCAAGGAGGCGTGCACTCGAATTTCTGATTGACTTCAGCCTGGGCCGCCGCGAATTCTGGATCGTCCCGGATCTCCTGACCGAGGTAATACCAGGTGTCGCACATGTAATAGTACATCTTCTTTGAGAGGGTCCTGGCTTTCAGAGACAGCTCAACTGCTTTCTCATATTTGCCGGATCTGGCATAAGCATAAATAAAGGGGATCAGTTCGGGCGCGTTGTTGCTTGTCAGCGTCGGTTTTAGCTTCAAAGCGTGATCCGCCAGGCTGGCTGCTTTCTCCCATTGCCCGAGCTGCACCGCCAGGTCCACTTTCTCGAAATAGTAGCACCAGTTGTGTTTCGGTTCGGGGCCCAGGAAGGCTGGCATTTGCGGCTCGCCTTTCTCGCCTGGCCCGATCAACTCCAGGCGCGAGAGCGGCATAGCCAGGACGACGTATCCGGGCTTGTTCGGATAATGACGGTCGGTGCGCAGGTCCAATATCTTGAGACAGCGTGGCGGGCTGTAATAGAATACAAGCGAGTTTGAGGTGTTGCCCGAAAACTCGGTCGCCCGGTAATTTTCGAACAGCGGCATGTCTGGATCCAGGCTGGGCAGGTTGTCGTCGAGCCTGGCGTTGAGGTCGAACATCATGTAGGGCATCTGCCGCGAGTTGAAGTCGGGGGCGTAGATCCAGTTGAGCGCGGCGGTGAGCGAATTGTCGGTTGAAGAATAAAAAGGCAGGTTCGCCGT
>JADYYC010000365.1 GCA_020853835.1 Anaerolineales bacterium | reverse complement strand
TGATCTCGAGACCTATCTACGAGCTCAGCGCGAAAGAGATGTTCGCCGTTTACAAGCGAAGGCCGCTAAACTCGGTTTTTCTCTTCAACCATCTGCCGTGCCATAATTATGTTATTAGTAGGGCGATCTATGCCCGAAGCAGTCTCCCGAATGCGCCAGCGGGGAGATTGCTTCAGCCCAAAGAACGGGCTTCGCAATGACATTTTTAACTACGTTATTTTACCAGCAGGCGACAGGCGTTCAAAAAAAAGCGCTCGAACAGATCTTTTCGGGGCCGCCGGTCGTGGTATCATAAACGGCAGGAGCGGAGGAATGCGAGAGCAGCTTCGGATTGTGGGTTCGATTCGTGTTCAATTGTCGATGACCCGGTCAGGGCGCGCCCCGGCATGAACCAGTTGGTGTTTTTCTACCCGCAAGGCCACGAGGCGCACTTTGAGCCCGGCCATCCCGAGCGCCCCGAGCGCATCGAGGCGGTGCGCGAAGCGCTGCAGCAGGCGGGGCGGTGGGCGGCTTACCCCCACCTGGAACCGCTCAACCTGCCCGACCCGGTCTTGCACGGCGTGCACACCCCCGCCTACCTGGCTTTTTTGCGGGCCGCCAGCGCCAGGGGCGAGTCGCTGGACCTGGACACCTACACCCGCCCGGCCTCCTGGCGGCTCGCTTTGAACGCCGCCGGCGGCGCGGCGGCGGTCGCCTGGGCGGTGTGGAGCGGGGAGGCCCGGCGGGGCTTTGCGCTCACCCGCCCGCCGGGACACCATGCCACCAGCAGCCGGGGGATGGGCTTTTGCCTGCTCAACAACATCGCCATCGCCGCCCAGTACCTGCTCAGCCGCCCGGCCGGGGCGCCCCGGCGCCTGGCGATCGTCGATCTGGACCTGCACCACGGCAACGGCACGCAGGAGATCTTTTACACCCGCCCCGAGGTATTTTTCTGCTCGCTGCACCAGTCGCCCCTGTACCCCGGCACAGGCTCGCTGGCGGAGCGCGGCCTCGGCGCCGGCGCGGGGCTGACCGCCAACCTGCCGCTCCCGCCCGGGACGGGGGACCAGGGCTACCGGGCCGCGCTGGACGAGGTGGTCCTGCCGCTGCTCGATCGCTGCGAGCCGGAGATGCTCCTGGTCAGCCTCGGCTATGACGCCCATTGGCGCGACCCGCTCGGCTCGATGCGCCTGAGCGCCGCCGGGTACGGCGCGCTCATCGGCCGGCTCGTGCGCTGGGCCGACGAACGCTGTTCCGGCAGGATCGCCCTGATCCTGGAAGGCGGGTACGACCACATGGCGGGGCAGGCTTGCTGTCAGGCCGCCGTCGCGGAGCTGCTGGGCGCGCCCTGGAGCGACCCGCTCGGCCCCGCCCCCGGCTCGGAGAGCGACGGCTGGGAGGCGACCCTGGCCGCGGCGAAACGGATCTGGTTCGAAAGCTGAGAGCTGTCAAAAAAAGTTCACCGCTCTCGGCGTTCATATCATATAATTAAAGTCGGTACACGAAAGCCGAGGCCGTCATTGCGAAGCCCGCTTTTTGGGCTGAAGCGATCTCCCCGCTCGGCGTATCGGGAGACTGCTTCGGGCGCAAACCGCCCTCGCAGCGACGGGAGGACCTTATCTTAGCGCTCAGACTTCCGAAGTCTCAAAGACTTCGGAAGTCTTGACCCGAGTTTCGGGGTAGCCGAGGCCGTCATTGCGAAGCCCGCTTTTTGGGCTGAAGCAATCTCCCCGCCGGCCATCCGGGAGACTGCCACGCCGCCAAAGAACGGCGGCTCGCAGCGACGGGAGGACCTTATCTTAGCGCTCAGACTTCCGAAGTCTCGAAGACTTCGGAAGTCTAGACCCGCTTTTTGGGCTGAAGCAATCTCCCCGCCGGCTCATCCGGGAGACTGCCACGCCGCCAAAGAACGGCGGCCCGCAGAGACGGGAGAACCTTATCTCGAATCACGTTAAAATTAGCACGACAAAAGTTGTTCTGGCGGGGCGGTGCAGCCCGCAGGTCTGATAAAAAACGATAAAAAAAACAAACCGGAGTCTGAAAAATGGATGACCAAATTGCGATTTTCATCGATTTTGAAAACGTCGCGTTGTGGGCAGAGCGGGAATTCTACGATTTCGAAATCACAGCCTTGATGGAACACCTGCACAGCCGCGGTCCGGCGGTTGTCAAGCGCGCCTATGCGGACTGGGCGCGCTTTTCACGCTACCGCGAAGCGATGATGACCAACTCGATCGACCTGATCCAGATCTTCAGCACCCGGAGCGGGAAAAACCGGGCCGACATCCGCATGTCCATCGACGCCTTCGAGATCGCCCTCACCCGCCCGCAGATCAAGACCTTTGTGATCGTCTCCGGCGACAGCGATTTCAGCCCGCTTGCGGCCAAGCTGCGTGAATATGGAAAGTACACCATCGGGATCGGGCCGCGCGGCATCACCCACGATTTACTGGTGCGCTCGTGCGACGAGTTCATCTACCTTGAGACCGCCCTGGGCGAGACCGTCGACCTGGACGAACAGTCCTGCGTCGAGATCGAGGAGGCGCGCGAGCTTCTCAAGAAGGCGCTGCACGCCCACGGGCAGCGCGGCAACCTGCCGGTGCTCGCCACGCGCTTGAAACGCACCATGCTCTTGATGAACCCGGCTTTCAACGAAGCCAACTTCGGCTACGCCCAGTTCAACAACTGGCTCGAAGATAACTGCGACCTCGCCCGCCTCTTTCTGAAGGAAATGCAGCTTTACGCCGCGCCGGAAGATTTCGAAGCGGAGGGTTACATCGCGGCGACGCCCAGCGGCGAACAAAAGCCCGCCACCCTGGCTGGGCCGCTGGCAGACAGGCTGCTCGCCCCGCGCATGAGCCTCGACGACCAGTACAAGCAGGTCTTCGCCCGCCTGAAGATGACCCAGGTGGACCTGGCGACGCGCCGCGACGTGCTGCGCGACATCTACCGCGAGCTGCGAGACCACCCGGGCGAAGCCAGCATGGACGAGCTGCTCGACAACCTGGAAGAGCGTTACCTGGCGCAGGGCATCATCCGCAGCAAGAGCACCCTGCGCGAGATCTCTCAGCTCGCCTTCCGCCAGGGAGCGTTCGATTACCTCGGCCAGCCCGCCTCACCCTACACCCGGGTCAGCCTGGTGGACGAGATCGACAGCGAAGCCGACCTGATCTTGCGCGCCGAATCGGATTTCATCAACGCCGTCGTGCGGTCGGGTTTGGAGATCGATTTTGGGGAACTGGCCTACCTGCTCATGAACGACCGCAACCAGGAAGACGGCATCCATGCCCTGCTCGACGACCTGGAAAACCGCGGCATGATTGTGTACGAGGACGACCGCTATATGCTGCCCGGCGCAAGCCACGTGCCTTTTGTGGACGAACCGGCGCTGCGCATCCTGGCGCGCGATATCGAGGAAGTGATCATCCCCGAGTCGGTCCGCCCCGGCGTCGAGTCGGCGCGCACGCTGGCGAAGAAAGCCATGCTCCAGCGCTCGCAGGACTTTGCCGCTTCGAGCAGCACCTACCTGCTGGCGTGCCGGCTGCAGTGGGACGCGGTCGAGCGCGGCGAAGAAGGCGCCACGCTCGACGACCTGCGCTGGTACATGGCCTCCTACGCCTCGGCCATCGCCGGCAAGCTCTCCCAGGTCAACCGCGACTACGCCGGGGCGCGCCCGTACTACCTGGCGTTCTTTGCGCTGGTGCAGGAGGAAGACCCGCTCTGGGCGCGCATGCGCGGGCTGATCAACCCCATGCTGGCGTACTACTGGTCGAACACCGGGCGCGAGCTCGACATCAACGTCAGCGCCTGGAACCTGAACATGTCGTCGCCCGCCCAGATCGCGGTCTACGCCGCCACGCACTCGAACCCCGACCTGCGCAAATTGTGGCACAAGATCACCTCCGACCTGGCGCAAATCAACCCCGGCGTGTTGCAGCGCATCGTGAACCAGCTCATGCTCAACAAGGTGGATCACCCCGAGAATGCGCGCGTGGCCGAACAGATCGACGAAATCCTGATGGAAAGCAGCCTGGCATAACCTGGTATCAAAACGAGAAGAGACTATAACGGTGAGGTTACATGACAGAAATCACGCTCAGACAAGTTGACGGCCACATGATGGCCGCCAGCGATTCGCACGGACATTCGATCGTGATCGGGCGCTCTCCCGACGACAAGCACGACTGGGTGGGCGTCAAGCCGTCCGACCTTTTGCTCATGGCTGTGGCTTCCTGCGCCACGTACGACGTGGTCGAGATTTTGAACAAGCAGCGCGAGCCCTATCGCGACTTGGTGGTGACCTGCGAGGGCGATCAAATGAAAGACCCGCCCTACGCGTTCACCCGAATCCACCTGAACTTTCAACTGCGCGGCCCGGTCAACCGGGAAAGGCTGGAGCGGGCGATCCAGCTTTCCATCGAAAAGTACTGCTCGGTGATCAGCACCCTGCGCCCCGACACGCCCGTGACGAACAGCTTCACGATCCTGGATTAGCCCGCGTGGACGGAGAATTGAGCCCGCGGTTTGCGGAGGCTTTTGAGTATGCCTTTAACCTCCACCGGCGCCAAACGCGCAAAGGGAGCCGCACGCCCTACCTGGCGCACCTGATGGCGGTCTCGGCGCTTGTCCTGCAGGACGGCGGGAGCGAAGACGAGGCGATCGCCGGCCTGCTCCACGACGCGGTCGAAGACCAGGGCGGCCTGCCAGTGCTCGAGGCGATCCGCCTGCGTTTTGGCGAGCGCGTGGCGCAGATCGTCGCAGGCTGCTCGGACTCCTACGGACACCCCAAGCCGCCCTGGCGCGAGCGCAAGACGGCTTACATCCAGCATTTGAGCGGCGCCTCTCCCGAAGTCCTGCGCGTGTCGCTGGCGGACAAACTGCACAACGCGCGCTCGATCTGGAACGACCTGCAATCGAACGGCGAGGCGCTCTGGACGCAGTTCAAAGGCGGGAAGCGCGGCACGCTGTGGTATTACCGGGCGCTGGTCGAGGCGTTCAAGCCCAGGTGCAGCTCGCCCATGCTGGCCGAGTTGGAAGGGGTGGTGGAGCGCATCGAGGCGGCCGCCGGCGCGGGCCAGGAAATCTGAGGTTCGGGGCGTCAAAAAAAGGGCTTATGTTATAATGCGAAGACGACCGTAAAAAGGGACTTCGAATGGAAAACGAAACGGCTTCGACCCTCCCCACCCCCGGCGCAGCCGCGCCCGCTCCGCTCCCCAGCCAGCCAGGGCAGGGCGAAAGCCGCCCCGCGGAGCCGCAAGACCTCTCCGACAGCCAGCGGCGGGTGATGATCTTCGTCATCCTCGCGGTGATCGTGTTTGTCGGGCTGATCATCGCCAGCCTGGTGCTCCTCATGAGAGCCCCGCTCGGCGAGGTGGCGCGCATCCGGGATATTTTCATCATCTTCATGGCCTTCCAGTCGCTGCTCACCGGGCTGGCGCTGATCGTCCTCATCGTGCAGCTCGCCCGCCTGACCAATTTGCTCCAGAACGAGGTCCGGCCGATCCTGGACTCGACCAATGAGACGGTCAGCAACCTGCGCGGCACGACGGCCTTTTTGAGCGATAACCTGGTCGAGCCGGTGATCAAGCTGAACGAATATCTGGCCGGCCTCTCGCAACTGTTCGCCGTTCTCGGTCTCGTCAAGAAAACCACAGATAAGAAGAATCCCCCCAGAGGAGTGTAGAAAATGTCTGAAGATAATAGCGATTTTGCAACTTTTTTTGCCGGAATGATCATTGGCGGTCTGGTTGGGGCGGCGACAGCCCTGCTGCTCGCCCCGCAATCGGGCGAAGCGACCCGCACGCTGATCCGCGATAAGGGGATCGAGCTCAAGGAGATGGCGGTGGAGTATGGGCAGGACGTCCAACTGCGGGCGGAGAAGGCCCTGGACGACACCCGCGAACAGCTCGACGTCGTTTTGGAAGACCTCAAGACCCGCACGGACGAGTTGACCAAGCTCCTCAACCGCGAAAAAGAGCAGGTCGAAGAGGCGGCTGAGGAAGGCTAGACCAGCCGGCTGCCCGGCCTCCGGGCGTCATTTCACACAAGTAAAACGGGTTACAGGAGGGGTTGTGTCCTCCTGTATCCCTGTTTTTAATCCGACAGCTCGGCGATTTCGTCCACGCAGTAACGCAGCACATCGCCGGCCAGCACCGCGGCCGTCGAACCCAGCGCGCCGGCAGCCCGCAGCCCGCCCGCGGCGTGGATCCACGCCGCGGCAGCGGCCGCCTGGAACGGCGGCAGCCCCTGGGCGCGCAGCCCCGCGATCAGGCCCGCCAGCACGTCGCCCGTGCCCGCCCGCGCCAGCGCGGGCGAGGCCACCGGCAGGATGCCGGCCTGCCCGTCGGGCGAGGCGATGATCGTAAACGCCCCTTTTAGCGCCAGCACATGCCCCCACTCCCGGCTGAATTTCAGCGCCGTTTCGAGGCGGCTGGCCTGGATCTGCTCGATGGGCAGGCCGGTCAGCGCGCTCATCTCGCCCGGGTGCGGCGTCAAGATGGAGAGAGGGGGCAGCCGCGCCGGCCAGTCTTTGATGTTTGCCAGCAGCTTCAGACCGTCGGCGTCGATCACGAGCGGCGGGAGCGCCTCGCTCGCCAGCAGGCGCTCGATAAACTTGCCGCTGGTCTCGGCCAGCCCGAACCCGGGCCCGACCAGCATGGCCGTGGCGCGCCCCAGGTGTTCGAGCACCAGCCGGGCGGCGGGGGCGGCGATCGCGCCGTCCGCCTGGGGCAGCAGCAGCCAGGTCGCCTCGGCGAAATGGCCCGCCAGCGCCGGGTGCAGCCCTTCGGGCACGGCCAGCGTCACCAGCCCCGCGCCGGAGCGGTAGGCGGCCTGCCCGGCGAGCAGCGCCGCGCCGGTGTAACTGGCGCTCCCGGCGACGATGAGCGCCGTGCCAAAGGTGCCTTTGTGGGCGTCGAGCGGGCGGGGCGGCAGAACCGCGCCCGCCCACTCCGCATCGATGACAAAAGCGGGCGCCGCGTTCCAGGCTTTCAGCCCCCGGCCCTCCTCCGGCAGCCCGATCTCGACCACGTCCAGGTCGCCCACCAGGTTGTAGGCGGGGAATTTGAGCAGGCCCTGCTTGACCGCCGCCATGGTGATGGTGTGGGCCGCGGGGATGCACTCGGGGGCGGCCTCCCCGCTGTCGCAGTCCACCCCCGAGGGGCAGTCGACGGCCACGACGACCGGCGGGTCGTCCATCTGGGCGGTTTTGCGGCGCACGAAATCCAGCGCCTCGGCCAGCTCGCCGCGCAGCGGAAGCTTGAAACCCGTGCCCAGCACGCCGTCGAGCAGCAGGGCGTGCTCCTCGATCAGCCGGCCGAGTTGTTCGAGGTCTGCGGCGGCGCTGAAGTCGTACAACTGCCCGCCGTTTTGAGCCAGGCGGGCTGCGAGCATGTCGCCTGCGTGTTGGTCGTCCACGGGGCGCCGGCGCAGGATGGCCGCGCTGGCTTTCCAGCCCTCGGCGGCCAGCCGGGCGAGCGCCACGAGCGTATCCCCGCCGTTGTTGCCCGAACCGACCAGCCCCAGCGCGCCGGCCTCGTCCAGGTAGCCGTAATCCTCCTCGATCACAGCCGCCAGCCCGTTCCCGGCGT
>JADYYC010000364.1 GCA_020853835.1 Anaerolineales bacterium | reverse complement strand
GCCGCCGCCCGTCCAGGATGCTTCGATCTGGCCCTACCCGCGCGAACGCGACCGTGCGGTTTCATTGCCGCCCCTGACCGAAACCACCCCCCCGCTTGAAGTCGAACCTTCACATGAGAAGCGCCTTGAAGCCCTGGCAGAGCTCGAGCCGCTGGATCTGCATGGCGAAAAACCAGCGAAAAAGGGACGGCGGCGCGGGCTCTGGCTTTTGGGCGCGTTGTTTATAATGCTCCTCCTGGCAATCGGTTACGCCCTGCTCACTTTCTTTCGGCTTCCCAGCTATGAATCGCTTGCTCCGCTGCTGGCGACGATCAGCCCCCAGGCGCTCAGCCGAGGCTTTGCGGGCCCCACCCGCCCGCCGGCGACGGCAGCCCCTGCCGAGACCCTCGCCGCCACGCCGGATGTCCCGGTCTTCAAGCCGGAACAGTGGCTGCTCGAACCGGTCGATCACGAGCGCAACGATCTGGACGGCGGGCAGAGCCAGTTGATTGTCGACCTGGCGCTGGCGAATTACAGCCGCTTCCTGGGCGCTGTGACGATCGATCAGCGCGGCACGTTGGTCGATGGAGATGGAAATGAATACGCAGTCGACTTCGGGTTTGAGCCGCGCATGTTGATCATGCCGGGAACGCGCCTCCATTCTGTGGACGAGGCGCGTGTGCTGCGCCTGGCACTGGAGGTGCCAACCGCAAGTGAAGATTACGAGCTGCGCATCGCCTATAAAGCCAGCCTGCTCAATCTCGATAACGGGCTGTCTACTTCGGGGGAGGGCATGTTCAAGTTCGACGCGCAGCAGGTCGTTCCAGGCTCGCCATCCATGTTCGTGAACGGCAGCTGGGACGCGTTTCTTGCCGAGTCGCCCTCGGGCGTCTACGCCATCGAGCCTGGCAAAGCGGCGGACTTCCAGACCGGACAGGTCATCCTGGAAGGGCTTTCGATCACTCCGGGGAGCGACCCCGCGGAGATGGAAGCCTTTATCAATGCCAGCCTCTGGAACACCAGCTCCGAAGCCACGCTGACCTTGCGCACCCGCTACCCAACCTTCTTGCGCTTATACCGTGACAGCCAGTGGGGGACGCTCGTCCCGGCAAACAACTCGATCCAATCGATGAGCGCAGAGCCAGATCAGGCCGTCACGGAACAGGTTTGGAGCGCAAACGTCGGAGAGCTGCCCGAGATGCAGGACGAGATCTGGTGCGCGCTGGGGCTGTTCGAAATCACCTCCGGCGCGGAGCGCTCCAATCGCGGCGTGGTAACCTGTTTTCCGGTTGCGCCGGTCGTTTTACCCTAGGCGCTGCGCCTCGAACGCGTTCCAGGCCGCCCCGATCAGCGCCGCATCGGCGTTTGTGACCACGTGCAGCGGGATGCCGCTGAGGATCTCCGCAAACCGGCCCTTGCTGACAAAGGCCTGGTAGAACTCGGGCTTGAGCAGCCACGGCAGGATCCGGCGCGGGATCCCGCCCGCCAGGTACACCCCGCCGGTGGCTAGAAGCTTGAGCGCCAGGTTGCCCGCCTCGCTCCCCAGGATGGCGACAAACAGGCCCAGCGTCGCCTCACAAAGCTCGTCCTTCCCGCTCAAGGCGGTCTCGACGATCACCGGCGTCGGATCGCTGAACTGCGCAAGCGCCTGGCGCAGCCAGTCCGGCTCGGAGTAGCGCTCGGTGTCTTTCAAAAAGGCGTACAGGTTCGGGATCCCGATCCCAGAGCACACCCGCTCGTAGCTGACGTGGCGGTAGCGCGCTTGCAGATATTCGAGCAGGGCGATCTGGAGCGGGCCGCGCGGCCCGAAATCGGTGTGCCCGCCCTCGGTGCCGTAGGAACGGTAATGTCCCTCCTCCCAGACCAGGAAACCTTCACCCAGGCCTGTGCCAGGGGCGATGATCCCCCGCGGCCCGCGCTCGACCGGATCGCCCTGATGGAGCGTGACGTGATCGCGCGCTTCGATGTGAGCCACCATGCTGCCAATCGCATTCATATCATTGATCAATGTGACCGGAACGCGGAGTAGTTTCTCAAGCGTCCCGGTTTCGAGCGACCAGGACAGGTTGGTGATTTGAGCATTTCCACCCACCACCGGCCCGGCCACCCCAAAGCAGGCGTGCACCAGGTGGACGTCTTCGCCCGCCAGGAAAGCCGCCAGAATCTCTTCCAGCGAGCCATACTCCTGGCTCGCATAGCGCACTTTGCGTTCCGGATCGTGCGGGGTGCCATCCGTGTTGTACAGCGCCAGCTCGGTTTTCGTCCCGCCGATATCGCCGGACAGGAGGTAGTGTTTCCCACTAAGCAATGCGTTCCCTCGCTTTCTTATTGCGCATAATTTACCACATAATGTCACGCTCAGAGGCCGCTTTTGAACCCGTAAGAATAACGCTGATCGAGCGTTCTAAGCCTATGAAAGGAAGACGAAATGGACTCATACACCGCCGAATTAGAGCAATTACGCAAGATGAAGGACGATTTTTTTGCCACGGATCCGCACAGCCCGCTCACCAAAGCGCAAAAGAGCCTGTTCAAGGGCTTGAGATACTTCCCGCCAAACGAGGCGCTGCGGTTCGAACTTGATGTTGAGCCTTTTGCAGAGCATAGCGAAGTCGAGCTTCAAACGTCGACCGGCGACGTGCAGGCTTACCTGCGCCACGGGGTGATCCGCTTCGCCATCGAAGGCCAGGCGCTCCAGCTCGTCGTGTTTTCGAACGAGCACGGGTTTTTTCTGCCGTTTATCGACGGGCTGGCTGGCGCTGAGACCTATCCCGCCGGGCGATATCTGGAGCCGCAGCGGGGCGAAGAGGGGCGGCTGCACGCCGATTTCAACCTTGCATATAACCCTTACTGCGCTTACAATTCACGCTGGTCCTGCCCCCTCACGCCCTTCGAGAACCGCCTCAAAGCGCCGGTGCGGGCGGGCGAAATGCTCCCAGACCCCGAATGGGCGGATCACGATTGACATTCTGATCACGCTGCCTCCGTAACCTGCCCGTGCAGACCGAAACCATTACCCACAAATGGGGTTACAATAGGAAACTAACCTTATATCTAGAACAGGAAGACAAGAATGAGCTCTTTAGAGATGGCTGAAAACCAGAACTCTTCATTTTTCGAACGACCCAACGTGCGCACCGAAATCCTGCCGATCGCCAATGGCGTGCCCTTCGGCGTTGAAACGATCGTCAATTCGTCGCTCGGCATTGGCGGCGCCTACGGCACATGGGGGGAGTGTTACAGCAACGAAACGGTTGCTAATCTGATCGAAGAGCGCTGGGGGCGCAGCCTGTCGGCTGAAGAAAAGCTCAACCTGGGAGAGCTGGGTTTCATGTACCGTCACCACGTACCGCTCCTGACGAACGAAGAGAACCTCAAGCTGGAGTTGGAGATCGGATCGCGCTTTCTGCAGGAAGCCATTCACTCCTGCGGGTGGGAGCCGGAAGAAGTCGACGCGGTCCTGATCGGGATCAGCAGCCCCGCCAGCCCCGATTACGCGGTGCAGATCGCGCGCATGGCCGGCGTCTCCGAGAAGGCGTACAAGCTGAGCATCCACAAAGCCTGCGACAGCTCGGTCGCCGCGCTAAACATGGTTCTCAACCCCAACCTGGCGATCCACCAGCGGCTTGGGGTTAACCTGGCGGAGCAATTGATGGGCAAGAAGGTCCTGATCGGCGGGATCGAAGGTTTGGGACGCTACGTGCTCATGTCAAGAGACACGAACGCCGCCCAGTTGTTTGGCAACGGTGCGGGCGTGATCGGCGTGATCCCAGGGGAGACGATGAAATTCATCGCCGGGGCGTCGCAGGAGGTCTACGACGAAGAAGGCATGCTCCAGGTGCGCATGTTGTATCCACACTCGCGCGTGCGCCAACCCGACAAGCCGTTAACCGAGATCTCACAGCTTGACGCGGGGCAATATATCGTCGCGGGGCTGATGCACGAACCATCCCAGGGCGAGCCGGTGGTCATGGCTGGCCCGATGGGGATGGTGAAGCTGTTCGTCCGCAACGGGGTCGATACAGTCAAGGAGGCCTACGGAGCGTACCAGCAGAAACTGAGCGAGCTAGGCATCCCTGGTAAAGAACTGGCCGTGGCGATTGTCCACCACGCCAATTTAAAGATCAACCAGCTCAAAGAGAAGCATTTGCAGCGCGAAGGCATCCGCATCCCGATGCCGTGGCTCTTGAAAGAGTTTGGCAACGTGAGCGCCGCCTCGAACATGATCGCATTTCTGCGCGAACTCCCCCAGCTTAACCCCGGCGACCACTTCTTGATGGACGGGTTCGGGGCTGGAACCTATTACGACGTGCTGGCAATCGAGCTGCCCATCCACCCTTAACGGTCAACGCCTCCAAGTACCGGTTCTTGACCGCTTGAGCGCTGCCTGGGATGAATTTATCCTTATTCGACCTGATCGCGTTTGACGCGGACGATACCCTCTGGCACAACGAACGCTACTACCGCCTGGGCCGGGAACGCTTTCGCGCGATCCTGGCGGGCTACGGGGTAGATCCCGCCGGCGACGAGCGCCTTGACGCCATCGAAATCCGCAACCTGCCCTATTACGGCTACGGGGTGATGAGCTTTATCCTTTCACTGATCGAAGCCGCAATCGAGCTGACCGATGGGCGGTTTCGCGCAGACGACGTCGGGCGTCTGCTGGCGCTTGGAAAAGAGATGCTCGGCGCAAATGTCGAAATTTACGAGCGCGTGGTGGAGACGCTGGCAGAGCTTTCGGACAAATATCCGCTGATGCTGATCACCAAGGGCGAGCCCACGCACCAGCACGCCAAAATCGAGCGCTCGGGGATCGCCGGATACTTCCGCCATATCGAGGTCTTGCACGACAAGAGCCCTGCCACCTACGCGGCCGTGCTGGAGAGGTACCAGCTCGCGCCAGAGCGCTTTATGATGGTCGGAAATTCGATGCGCTCGGACATCCTGCCGGTGCTGCACCTGGGGAGTTGGGCGGTTTACGTCCCTAATGAGATGACCTGGGCGCACGAGCATGCCGAGCAGCCCTCGACCAACCACCAGCGCATGTACACCATCAACCACCTGGCTGAACTGCCGGGCCTTTTGAGCAAAATCGACCCCTGAAGCGCCCCGGCGCCCTTCAATCGCTCTGATCGACGCGACTGCGCACTTTGAAGCGGCTGGTGATGAGGCGGATCACCTCGTCGGCCGTGGTTTCAAGCGGCTTGTCTGTCACGTCCAGCAGGCTGAAGCCGTTCCGGTTGCAAAACTCTCGCGCCGCTTCGATTTCTTGGAACACCATTTCCGGGTCTGTGTAGCTGCCCGTGCCAGCCACCCCAATGCGGCGCTGGCGCTCCCGCCGCAGCAGGATGAGCTGACCTGGCTCGATCGTCAGCCCGATCACCCGCCCCGGATCCAGCTTCAAGAGCGCCTCCGGCGGCTCGATTTCGATAACGAACGGGTAGTTGGCTGTCTTCCATCCCAAAACCGAGAGCAGCAGGGCGAGTGGGGTCTTCCCGGTGCGCGACACGCCCAGGAGCAGGATGTCGGCTTGCGGCCAGGTCTCTACGTGCCGCCCGTCATCATGCGCCATGGCATATTCGATCGCGGCGACCCGTTCAAAGTAATCCTTGTTGAGCTTGCGGTACAGGCCCGGCTGCCCCACAGCTTGCACCCCGGAGACGGCCTCCAGGTGTCCGATTAAATCTCCCATTAAATCCAGGACATAAACGCCAGCCTCGCGGCAGAGATCGGTCAGGCGCCTGCGCAGACCCGGCTCTACCATCGTGTGGACGAGCGTGGCGTTGAGCGCCTTAGCCCTGGAGATCGCCTCCTGAACCTGGCTCTCATAGTGCACGTGCGGAAGCACGATCAGTTCCAGTTCGCCCGCCGGGAATTGAGCCATCACCGTGCGCACGAGCTGCTCTCCGCTCGAGCCTACCCCGCCAGAAACCACGATAATCGTATGTTTCATGTTTTCCTGAAAACAAACCGCGCATCAAGCGTGAAACTCAAGCACTTCCGGGTTGGTCAGCAGCAACTCCATCAGGCGCTCGTGGGCGCTTTCGCGCCCGGTGGCGTACCAAAAAGAGACCATCTGGGCGTCCCTTTTTTCGGGGTGAAAGCGCGCCACCCGCAACTGGCAGGAGTGGAACAACCCCTCCAGCTCTGCCAGCCGGTCATCGCCGATGGGCGTCGTGATCTGGTACGAGCGCTCGGTGTAGATCGAATTGATGGCTTTTTCGAGCCCTGGAAATAGCCACAGCACGAGGAACGCGACCGCGGCGACGAGTATGGATAGGACATAATTGCCGCTGCCTATCCCAGCGCCCAGCGCGGCCACGAGCCAGATCGTCGCCGCGGTCGTCAGACCGGTCAGGCGGCCGCCCGTCTGGCGCATGATCACCCCCGCCCCCAGAAAGCCCACCCCAACGACGATGTTGGCGGCGATGCGGGTGGGCTCCTTGGAGCCCGCCATGCGCACCGAGAAAATGGTGAACAGCGCTGCGCCCAGGCAGATAAAGATCATCGTCCGCAAGCCGGCGGCTTTGTCTCGAAACTCCCGCTCCAGTCCGATCCACCCCCCGACCGCGATCGCCAGCAGGACTTTGAGCAGGTCTTCCGGCGCCAGGTACATGCCATTCT
>JADYYC010000363.1 GCA_020853835.1 Anaerolineales bacterium | reverse complement strand
GGAAAATGCTGCTCGAGCGCAACATCCGCTTCCGCGTAGGTCAGCAGGGCATCGTCGGTTATGTCAGCCAGTTTGCCCAGGTGCGCGTCAGCGACAACGTCCAGACCGACCCAATGTATCATGAGGAATCGCTGCTCACAGATACTCGCTCTGAGGTGGCGATTCCGCTCCTCGGCCCCGGCCTCCTTCAGGAAGGCGCCGGGCCGCGGGCGGTGATCGGCGTGCTTGACATTCAGAGTACCTCTCCAAATGCCTTCACCGAAGACGACGTAGCCGTGCTGCAGGTGCTGGCCGATCAGCTTGGAACCGCGATCCAAAACTCGAGGCTGGTCAACCAACTCCAGACCACTTTGAAAGACTTGAACCTGATCAGCCAACAACAGGCGCGCCAGGCCTGGCTGCGATATTCAGCCGAAACCGGCGGGCTGGCCTTTGTCTACGACCGCACCGAGGTCAAGCCGGCCTTGCCGCTGGACGCGCCGCCGCTCCAGCCGTCCGAAATCGCCGCTGGCGAACTCCACGACCGGCTGGTGATCCCGATCCGCCTGCGCGACCAGGTCATCGGTCTGATCGGCATCGAAAGCGATGATCCTGAGCGCGCCTGGAGCGAAGATGAGGTCGCGATTTTGCAATCGACCGCCGAGCAAGCTGCCCTGTCGGTCGAGAACGCCCGGCTGCTGGCCGAAAGCCAGCGCAAGGCCCTGCGAGAGCAGGTCACCGGCGAGATCACCTCTCACTTGCGCTCCTCGCTCGATATGGAGACCGTGCTGCGCACTGCCATGAATGAGATCGCGCAGAAGCTGGGCGTCGCCCAGTTAGAAGTGCAGCTCCGGCCTCAAACGGGCGCGCCGGACGGCGATGGCGATGATTTCACGGATCATCCACATTTCCCCGCAGGAGACGGACGGCATGAGTGACAAAAACACCGACCCGATCCAGGTCATCCGCCGCTCAGGTCAGCCGGGCCTGATCGCCAGGTGGGTCTCGCCGCCTGAGTACCCCGACGAAGACGGCCAGGTTTCTGAGCGCGGCCGGGTAGCTGCAACGCTGCACGCCATCCTGTCGATCCTGATCATCGCCACCGTGTTGGGCTATCTGGCTGCGGTCAGCAACCCCCGCCCCATTTCCGTCGTGGCCGCTATCACGGTTATCCTATCCATCGAGGTCGCGGCCTATGTCTTTTTGAAATTGCACCGCGAGCGCCTGGCTGGTTTGATCCTCGCGATCGGGCTGTTTATAATTCTCAGCGGGATCTCCCTCCTAAGTGAAGGCATCGCTAACTCCGCCACCTTCGCGTTCATCCTGGTGGTCGTCATAGCTGGATTGGTGCTGGGCGGGCGGGCGGGCCTCGCCTTCGCCGCCCTGAGCGGGTTGTCCGGGTTGGCAATCGTGCTCATCAAAGTCAGCGGGTTCGCGCCGCCCCCATTGATCCCCTTTCAACCGCTCTCCTTTTTAGTCATTTTTTCGGTGGTAATGCTGGCCACAGCCGCCATGATCCAGTTCTCAAATCGCGGTCTGCATGAAGCTATCCGGCGCGCCACCGAGAACGAGCGCGTCCAGATCAAAGCCAACCAGGAGCTTCAAGCTGTGCGCTCGATGCTGGAAGAGCTGGTAGAAATGCGCACGGAAGACCTGCAGAACCGTTCACGTTATCTCCAGGCTGCGATCGACGTCAGCCGCGCCGCCACCTCGCTGCTCGAACCGGAGCAGTTGATGCACGAAGCTGTCAATTTGATCCTGAACCAGTTCGATCTGTATTACGTCGGCTTGTTCCTCCTGGACCCCGGACGAGAATGGGCGGTGCTGCGGGCGGGGACCGGCGCCGCCGGCAAAGCGATGATCGACCGCGGCCATCGTATCCGCTTTGGCTCCGGCATGGTGGGCTGGTCCATCGCCAATGCCCAGCCCCGCATCGCGGCCGAGATCGAGCGCGACGCGGTGCGCCTGGCGACCCCCGAACTGCCGGACACCCGTTCCGAAGCCGCCTTCCCGCTCCGCGTCCGCGGCGAAGTCATCGGGGCGATGACGGTCCAGAGCGTAAAACCAGAAGCCTTTGGAGAGGCCGAGATATCGACCTTCCAGGCGCTGGCCGATCAGGTCGCCGTGGCGCTCGAAAATGCCCGTTTGTTCAGCGAAAGCCAGCAGGCGCTGCTCGAAGCGCGCCAGGTCTCGCAGCTCCTGGTGGGGGAGGCCTGGGAGAACTATCTGAAACAGGGCGATAACCTGATATTTCGTTACGACCACGGCCAGATCTCCTCGATTTCAGAAACCTCCGCTGAGGGCGGTCAACCGGCTCGCCTGAGAAGGTGGACCGGCAGCCTGAAAAAGGGGCAGATCCTCGCCCTGCCAATCGAAGTGCGCGGTCAGGAGATCGGCAAGATCCGCTTTGTAAAAGACCAGAGCCAGGGCGAGTGGACGGAAGACGAACGGTCTCTGCTTGCCGTTGTGGTTGAACAGCTAGGCGTCGCCCTTGACAGCGCCCGCCTCTACGAGGAAACCCGCCGCAGGGCGGAGCGCGAGCGGCTGACCGGCGAGATCATCACCAAAATGCGCGCCACAAACGACCCGCAGACCATCGTCCAGACTGCGGTGCTCGAATTGCGCAAAGCCCTGCAGGCAAAGCAGGCGCAATCTCCGCTCCGCGCCGGCGGCGCTTCTGTGCCTGCAGACGAGCCAGATTAAGAAAAGGAAAGGAGAGGCGCGCATGGACGAGAACGAACAATATAACCCTACGTGGAGCGCCGAAAACCCGGCGCACTCCGAGCCCGAAACGCGCCAGGCAACCGGCCCCGTTAACCACGCAGCCCCGCGATCGGAACAAAATTCGGCCGGCTCTCTTCAAAACGCAGCTTCAGAGCCGTACATGCCCCCTTCCACCTATTCCCCGCTCGTGATCGCGATAGCCAATCAAAAAGGCGGCGTCGCCAAGACAACCACCACAGTATCGTTGGGCGGCGCGTTGACATCCTATGATAAAGAGGTCCTGCTGATCGATCTCGACGCCCAGGCGAACCTCACCCTGGCGTTAGGACGCGACCCAGGGCGTGTGCGCGGCTCGATTACCGATGTGTTGTTCCATTCCGCGACTCTGTTGAGCGTCAGCCGTGAGACCAGCATTCCCGGCCTCGACCTGGTGCCTTCCAACTCGGGCATGGAGCTGGCGGAGCGCTTCCTGCCCGTCCGTAAAGATTATGAGACCATTTTGCGCCGCACTATCAACGACGAATTACGCCCCTTCGCGGCGGAGCCTTCCGCGAGCGTCAGGGGCACGAGCAGTTCTTTCGATAAAAACTTCCCGGTCATCAACTACGACTACATCATCCTGGACTGCCCGCCCTTCCTGGGGGCGGTCACGCTGAACGCCCTGGTAGCCGCCGACCTGCTGATCATCCCCACCCAACCCGAGTTCTTTAGCGCGCATGCTTTGCGAACCATGATGACCACCGTCCGCCAGGTGCGCCAGAACCAGAACCCCGAGCTCGTCTACCGCATCCTCATCACGCTTCTGGACAGGCGCAATCGCATCCACCGCCAAATCCACGATCAAATCTACAAGACCTTTGGCGAGAGCGTCTTCCAGACCATCCTCGAGGTGGACACCAAACTGCGCGAGAGCGCCATTGAGGGTAAACCGATCATGTTCCACAAAGCCCAGACCCGCGGTGCGCTGCAGTATGATGCGCTGGCCCAGGAGATCATGCAATATGTCCGATGAACCGCGCCTGCCAGAACGACAGCCCTCTTCCGAAGCGCTGAAGCCTGCCAGGTCAAAGACAAAGGGCAAATCTCAGGTTCAGCGCCGGATCGATGAGCTGTTTTCCGACCTGGATGAAGGGATCATTGAGGCGGAAAGCGAGCCGGACGCCCCGGCGCCCCCGCCGCCTGCCATCAGACCGCCCAGGGTCGTCGAAAGGCCGCCCAGGCCCAGCGGCGAGAAAAAACCGGCACCCCAAAAAGCTGCGCGGTTTCAGGCCCCTCCACCTCAGCCTGAAGCTCCTCAGTCGGACCTGCGGGTTGAAACCCCGCCGGCGCCCCCGCCTGTGGACGCTTCAATGCCGCCCCTGGATGCCGCCGGAGTCGACGCCGCTGGAGCGGACGCTCCGGTTATGGACGTCCAACTCTTCACAACTCCGCCGGCCGCCCCTCCACCCGCTGCCGTTGACAAGCCCCTCCCCCCCAGGCAGCCGCCCGGCCCGCTCCGCGTTGAATTACCCTCTCCAACCCCCGCAGAGCCGCCGCCAGTCCTGGAAGTTTCCGAACTCGATGCGGAAATTACGCCCGAGGCGCTGCTCAAGCTCATCGATACCGACCCCGGCAGGCGCTGGAGTGACGATGAGCTCTCTCTGGTCGAACAGGTCTCAGACCAGCTCAGGCTCGCCATCGAGAACGCCATGCTTTTTGACCAGACACAGCGCACCCGCGATGCGCTCCAGATCAGCGTGCGTTACCAGAAAAGCATCGCTGAGGCGGTCGCGATCCTGTCGGAGCGCGGTTTTGCGGCTATCTCGGAGGTTTTGCAGCTGCTGGGCACGGCCTCGCAGGCCAGCCGGGTTTATTATCTCGAGACCCAATACGACCACACCGGCCCGTTTTGGCGGCTGATCTCCGAATGGCATTCTCCGGGGCTGCATTCTCAAATGTCCAACCCCGCCCTGCGCCGCTTGCCGGGCGACGGGCTGCGAGATTGGGTCGACGGGCTGCATCGCGAAGGTTTCCGGGCAACCACCCTCAGCCAAGCGCAGCCATTCGAGCGCCAGGTTTTAGAAGCCCTGGGCGTCAAATCGATCCTCTATTTCCCCATTGCCGGGCAGCAGGAAACCAGCGGGTGCATCGGCTTTGAACAGGCGGATTACGAGCGCGACTGGAGCAGCGAGGAAGTCGCCGCGCTGCAAACGGCCGCCTCGGCGCTGGCGAACACGATCGTGCGCGATACGCTCTTTAAACAGCTTCAGGTCAACCTGTCCGAGACCGAAGCCCAATACCAGGCCAGCGCCCAGCTAAACTCAGCCAACAGCCCGGACGAGATCCTTAACATCCTGCGCCAGTTCACCATCCTGGGGCACGTCAACGCCGCCAGCGTCACCATTAATTTCTTCGACACCCCCTGGTCTCGCGACCAAAAACCCGAATGGCTGATCCCGGTGACGCGCTGGAGGGCCTCCGGCGCCTCCCTGGCGCCCGAGCGTATGCCGCTGAGCGAATGGCGCAACGCCGAGGCGCTCCTCAG